>JAJYPQ010000092.1 GCA_021795255.1 Pseudomonadota bacterium | reverse complement strand
GACGATTTGCGATTCGGCCTGGATCTCAAGCTCGCGCACCTGTTCCCGGAAACGCTTGACGTTGCTGTTTAACTCGGCCAGATGCTCTCTCAGGCTAAAAACCTGCTGTTCCATGCGCGAGCGCGCAATACTGACCTCGCCCGCATAGTTCACCAGCCGATCCAACAATGCCGTGCGCACACGCACCTGGCTCGCGACATCGGGCTTAAAGGCCTCGTCCTCCAGTGGCGCGGGCTCGGGGACCACAGCCGAAGGAACCGCAGGGGCCGCCTTTTGTTCGTGTGTAGCCTCTTGTTCTTGAACCGCCGCCGGTTCAGCCGCGGCGGTCCGCGCGCTATCCGGAGGCAGCGAGGGCTCGCCACTCAAACGGGCGAGCAGGTCCCGATCGGCGGGGGCAAGCGTTGGGGAACGCCCGGAGAGGAACTCGTCATAGAGGACGCCCAAACGCTCAGCCGCCAAATCTAGAAGGGCATAAAGACTATCGTCACGGGCACAACTGCCGTCCTCGACACGCCGTAAAAGTTCTTCCGTGGCGTGGGCGAAATCCCCCATCCGGAATACGCCGCACATGCGCGCACCACCCTTCAGGGTGTGAAGGACGCGCTTCAGGGACCGGAGCAGCTCGTCATTGTGGCGCTGGACGCGCCAATCCGCGAGCGCAACCTCGAAAGTGGACAAAAGATCATGAGCTTCATCACGGAAAATCTCGCGTAGCTCAGGATCCAGCCCCTCCACTGATCCCGCCGCGGGATCGGCGTGGCTTGTAGCGGTAACATCGGCACGAGCCGTAAGCGGTTCTTCTCGCCGTGGCGCGATCGCCTCGACCGGCTGCAGCGGCACATCCTCCTTAGTCTCCTGGAGTTCCAGATTCTTTTGCCACCAAGTCAGCGCAGGCGTTGGTTGAGCGGTCTCAAAAACGCTCGTCAGGCGCGTTGTAATGGCGGCAAAGTCCGGGGTGACATCGCGGTTAGCCGCAAGTGAAACCAGAAAGGCCTCGGTTGCGGCCACAAGACCGGACAGCAATTCCGTGCCTTCGATACCCAGAGGCTCGTGCCGAAGTTCGATGGCCTGGAGATAGCGCTCAAGTCCTGCGCAGGCCTCGGCCATCGAGCCAAGCGCCACGGAGCGCGCGCTCCCTTGCATGGTGTGGACGACACGCAATAGGACGGCCGCCACCAACGCCCCAGGGTCGCTCGCGGCGGCTTCGCGCAAGACAGCGAGATGATCCTGGGTCTCTGCGACAAAGATGTCGTAAAGGACGGGATCGGCGGCAAGTGGCGAAATACCTATAGGCGTCGGTGTAAAGGTCGGGGCCGGTAGCGCGTTGGGGTCCGATCGGTGCTCGGTCGACGCGAGCAAAGCGGAAGGTGCGTCCTGTTCGCTCGCCAAGACAGAAACCTGAGGTCTCGGGGGCGCAGTCGAGGTCTCTCCCGTCGCCTCAAGATCGACATCGACACTGGGAACCGGAGCAGGCGAACCGGCCGCGGGAGGAATGGCCACTGCAGCGCGCGTCTGCGCCTCCGAGTCCTCACACCCCTGCGTCAACGCCTGTAAGGCCGCGCGTGTGGCGCCCATGTAAGGCAAGGATCGACCCTGCTCGATCGCCGTCACCCAGTCCCGCACGATCTCATAGGCTGCGCGGATCCATAGGCAACAACCCACGGTAGCCTCTCGCTGGCGGCCGCGGAGCTTGTTCAAGAGCGTTTCGGCATCATAGGCAAGCTCGGCAAGTTCCCCGGCCTCGACCATGCGTCCGCTGCCCTTCAGGGTATGGAAGGCGCGGCGCGCCAATGCTATCGCTTGCTCATCCGCCAGGTCTGCATCCCAGGCCGGCAGGGCCTCCTCCAACTGCAGGAGCGCTTGTTGCGCATCCTCCAGAAAGACAGGAAGGATCTCAGGATCGATAGCCGGATAGCCCGTGGTTCCCGATGCGGTGACCTGGACCGGCGCGGTAGCCGGGGACGACACCGCCTTCGCGGATCCTTCGTCGACAACGGAAGACAGGGCCGCGGCCAGGGCCGCGAGTTGGGCCTCCGGTAAGACCCGGCCACGTTCCAAGCCCGCGACCTCGGCCTCGAGGCCGGCTACAGCGGCGGCCAGGGCTTCAAGGGAGGCCGCCTGGGGAGCGAGATTTCCGGATGAAAAGCGCAACAAAAGCGCATGCAGGCCCCGAGCCAACTCAGCCGCCCTGGTATCCTCAACGACCTGAAAGGCGGCCTCCACTTGGGCCGCCAGAGACGGTAAATCCGCGAGCAACTCGCGATCACCGGCGGCGGCCACAAACGCGAGGAACCGTTCCTCGATCTGCTTTAGGTTCGCGCATATCTCGCCCCCGACGGCACCGATCAGCTGGCGTCTATCCTGCTCAGACAGTGGCACCTCGGAAACCTCGACGCCGCTGATATCGACTGCCCCCAACAAGTTCGCAAGGACCTGCCGGCGCTCCTCAATACCGAACTCCCAGCCGCCACGACCGAAGGGGATCTCGCGCGTCGCGCTTTCTACCTGCAACAAGGTCTGGGCGAGGGCCATGGCCACCGCACCGCTCTTCCCAAGCCGACCTTCCGAAACCGCACGACAGGTCCCAGCGGCATCGAGCAGCAGACCCGCTAAAGGAGCGATTCCCAGCGTCGAAAAGGTCTTCGCCATCTTCTCGAGCCACTGCTCTAGCTCACCATCACGTGTGGCACTGGTTTCCTGCTTGGAGTCAAAGCAAGTCGAAAGCAAACTTTGCCCGTGGGCAAGCTCTTGACTGAGGGCACTCGCCATCGAGCGCAAAGCCGCCGCCGATGGAGGCGAGGAATTCGCGGCCTCACTGCTTAAACCGAACGCGGCGCGGATAAGGAGTACGGCGCTATCTTCCGAGGGGCCGTCGCGCAGAACGAAGAGCATATCGCGGCTTAAGCGCTCACACCCGGTACGCACACCAGCCTTATCTTGGCCGTCTGCGAAGCGCCGCAAAAGCTGATCCAGGCGACCCAGCGATTTCTTGCCATCGAGGCTAGGCTCCGCCTGCGCCGTCACAAATCGAACGAAGGCACTCGCTACCCACAAGCACTGGGCAAGCGGCGCGAACGCGACCGCGGCGCGCCATGTCTCGATGGTCTCGGACATGGCCTGGCCGTCGGCGGCCGAGCCCGACCCCTTGAGCCACTTTAGGAGCAGCGCCTGAAAACGCGAGCGCTGCTTGCGAAACACGGCGGCGAACCCGCTGTCGTCGGCCGCTAGGGAGATGGGCGGCCGTACCGACAGATCGGGCGCAAAAAACGCCAGCGGCTTTAGCGGCTCGATCCCGCGCGCTTCGCGCAACTCGTTCGCGAGCGGCAACAAGGCTAGGCCGTTTCCTAGCCCCTGCGCTTGCACCCGGTCGAGAATATCGGGTAGCGAGAGCAGTACGCGAGCAAGCGGCTCCAAAACCGCCTCGCTCGGGGCCTCGACACCTTGAAGCAAGGCCTGCACTGCGGCCTCAGCCTCCTCCACGAGCAGGGCCAGAACATCAAGCTCCACCATCTTTAACGTCCCACCGACTTGGTGGAGATAGGTGGCACAAAGCCTCAATTTCGCTTCGTCCGCGCGCTGCTCGGAAAACGCTTCCAGCGCAAGCCGCGCTTGCTTTAGGGTCTCGTCAATCTCGTCTTTGACCCAACCGAGCGTTCCGAGGTCCATACTGCTTGTAGTGACCATCTTACCCCCGGGCCGGCATGCCGACGTTAAGCCGGCAATTTAAAGCCGGCAACCGATGCCTGCAGCTCTCCTACGAGATCAGAAAGCTTGGCAATCGATTCCGCGGTCTGTTGTGTCCCGGCGGATGTCAAAGCGGTTGCTTCCTGGATTTCACCCATACTGCTCGAGACCGTGGTCGCTGTTTCCGACTGGGTATGCGCATCCTTCGCGATGCGCACAATCAACCCCGAAAGCTGCTCGGAAACCGACTCGATCTGACCAAGGGCCTGGCCGGCCGCATCGGCGAGCCGCGTCCCTTCCACCACGCCGTTGGTCGCTTTCTCCATCGAGGTCACCGCCTCGTTAGTGTCGGCCTGAATCGTCTTCACAAGGTCTGCGATTTGCTTGGTCGCGGCGCCGGAGCGTTCGGCTAGTCTTTGGACTTCATCCGCCACCACCGCGAATCCGCGGCCCGCGTCGCCGGCCATAGCCGCCTGAATGGCCGCGTTCAAGGACAAAATATTGGTCTGCTCGGCGATATCGTTGATGAGCTCCACGATTTCACCGATCTGCTGCGAACTTTCACCGAGACGCTTGATGCGCTTTGCAGTCTCCTGAATCTGTTCGCGCATTTCATCCATACCCTTGATCGTATTTTGCACGGCCTCGGAGCCGCGCTTCGCGGTCAAGACCGAACCACGCGCCACCTCCACCGACTTCCCGGCGCTCTGCGACATCTCCTCCATGGACTTCGCCATGGCCCGTATCCTTTCTGTCGTCGCGAGAATCTGGGTGGCCTGGCGGCTCGCCGCATCGTTCAGTTCCGCCGCAGTCCGCCGGCTCCGATCCGAGGCAACAGCCACCTCTTGCGCCGTGGTGTTGATGCGGTACACGACATTGCGCATCTCCTTTACGGCGTAGTTGATGGAGTCGGCAATGGCCCCCGTGATTTGTTCTGTCACCTGCGGCTGAATAGTCAAATCGCCGTCGGCCAGGTCGCCCATCTCGTCTAAGAGCTTCAAAATCGCGTCTTGCGTCTCGCGATTCTGATTAGCGCTTTGGCGTGCCCGTACCCGCTCGTCGCCGACCAGCTTGCGGCCCAGCAACAGGAGGAAAAATAAGGACAAGCCGCCCATAGCGTACCCGGCATATTTCTCAAGGAGGCGGCGGTGAGACAAGGCGACATAGGCATTCACCAAAGCCCGGCTTTGCGCCAAAAGTCTATTACTTTGACGGAAGATCAAGGTCCCGGCGCGCTGTGCCACGAACAAGGGCGCGGCATCGGCCAAGATGCCCTGAACGC
Source organism: Pseudomonadota bacterium (assembly GCA_021795255.1). The sequence goes on along the minus strand of JAJYPQ010000092.1, from coordinate 6,479 downwards.
TTTCGTTTAAGGCCTTAAAGGCCTCTTTGGCCTGCTTCAACTTCCCTTGGGTCGGCGGCGGCAGCTGGGGGGCGAGTTGGTCCTGGGTCTGGCGGAAAAGCTTGGTGTCCTCGCCAAACTGGGCCGCGGCTACGGCCGCCGAGCTCCCGCCTTCGGCAAAGAGGTTCACCTCCATCGTAATACGCTGGCTCAACATCCCCTGACGGCCCGCCAAATAGATGAGCTGCCGGGACATATGGGCCCGTATTCCCCGAGTAACGATCTCGTCCCACAGCGCCAAGAGCATAGGCGCCGTCTGATTCACCGTCGCCACGTAATCGTGCATCATCAACGCTGGTTCTTCCTGCTTCACGATCTCGTCGACGTGATGGCGAACCTTGATCCAACTGCCATTCAGCTTGATGAGCGCCGGGCGGACCACGACCGGACTAGCCGGAATTCCCAGGCGTCGGCTGCCGTTTTGTAGACGGTTTATGATTTTTTGATACTCAAGACGGGAGTGCCGCAGATCGCTAAACGCACTTTCTTCACCTAAGGTCGCCGCCGCGGCGTCCTTCGCGATGCGCTGCGAAAGCATCAAAAGCTGGTCGGACTGCTCAATGTAGGTTGAGTCGCGGTTCGCCTGTTGGGCGTCGAACCCAAACAGGAAGGCCACCACTACAAGCGATACCACCATGAGCAGGAGCAGCGTGGAAACGCTGGTCATGCCGCGACCGCCCTGCGACTCCTTTTTCGCCTTCTTGGTCTTGGCGCCCTTAGTCGGCCGCGCCTGCACCTCGATATATTGCTCACCGTCGCCAGCGGCCATCGATGCCACCTCTTCGGTCGGCTGATCCAAAACGACCCCCTTCTTTTTGGATAGTCTCGCCACCATAGATAAAGTTCCTCGTAAACGTGCCTACGCGTTCAGTGACCTTCGCGCCGCTTTCTTTAGACTGCGACGTGCTTGAAAGTCAAACTCTCAGTGAGTGAACGCAGATCAAATACGCCCCACAGCGTGTTGTCCTGCATGAACGCCGTTCGTGCATGCATAAGGACCGCGTTGTCGAGCCCCGCGATGTCGCGCCGATCCCGCTCGGCATCGAAATGCTTCAAACCTAGAACCTCATTGACCAGCAATCCCGTGCTGAACTCGCCAATGTGCATGACCAGCATGCGCGCCTTGTCGTCGACCGGAACCGGCGGCTTGCCAAAATATTCGGCCAGATCAATGACCGTGAGCAGCGTGCCGCGCACATTGGCGACACCCCTTACCCAGCGCTTGGTGCCGGGAACCCGCGTCACGTCGGGTCGAACCAGGACTTCCGCTATCTGATCAAGAGACACCAGAAGCGATGACCCGGAAAGACGAAAACCGAGACCACTCCAGAGTGGCGCGGCCTCGGTTTGTTCCGGTAGTCCCGGGGCGCTCTTGCGCGCCCCCTCTTGCATCTTGAGAAGGAGAGCGAAGGCGTTATCCTGAGCGATATCGCTCACAACGCCCGGATCTTCTCGAGTAATACGCTTTCCACTACCGGCTTCACGATGTAATCCTTCGCCCCCTGACGCAGCCCCCAAGCCTTATCGGTTTCTTGACCTTTGGTAGTGCAAATAATGATCGGTATGCCCGTTGTCGACGGACTTTTGGAAATGGTGCGCGTGGCCTCGAAGCCGCTCATGCCCGGCATCACGACATCCATGAGGATGAGGTCGGGGCGCATGCTCTTCAGCTTCTCTATCCCCTCTTCGCCGCTACGCGCAGTCGTGATAGTAAAGCCGTTACGCCCAAGCATTTCCTGCAAAAGATGCAACTCAGTAGGGGAATCGTCAACTACGAGAATGCTTTTGATAGCCATTAATTATATCTCTCCTTTACTGATTGCTAGGGCCCGCGGAGACACTAGTCCAGATATCATGAGCCTATTAATGCACATACTTACTTATGACCTCGATGAGCTCTTCCTGGGTAAAGGGCTTATTGACATGCTCCTCCGAGCCGGCAATGCGGCCGCGAGCCTTGTCAAAGAGACCGTCTTTGCTCGACAGCATGATGACCGGGATATGCTTAAAGGCTTTATTGTTCTTGATCAAAAGACAGGTCTGATACCCGTCAAGGCGCGGCATCATGATATCGACAAAAATAATGTCGGGGTTACGGTCGGTAATAACAGACATGGCCTCAAAGCCGTCCCCCGCCGTAAATACGTCGTAACCGGCCTTCTTCAAGAGGGCCTCCGCCGTTCGCCGGATAGTATTGCTGTCATCAATTACCATAACCTTGATGCTCACGAGACCCCTCGTCGTCGCCTATCGGGGCCCGTCGCTCAGGTCGCTCCTGCGCTTATCCGTGCACCCTTATGATTTAGTAGCATAAGTCTTAGGCAAAATCCATGTCCTAGGTCTACAAAGAAGGATTCTAGCCGCTTGCGCGGCGAGATACCAACTTCCCAGCTTAACGCGCCGTTCGACCGCCTAAACGGCGAAGGGCTCCTCCCTTTCCTTTCGCCGCCGCATGGTGTCACTATTCGACCTTGTCTCAGATACAGGGTTAGCTATGGGCTTTCAGCCGATACATCAGGCCGTTCCGCACCTGACAACGGCATTGACCGGGCCGTTGTTGGCGCTCGAGGAACGGCTTTTGCAACGCCAGACAGAAATTGAACAATGGTTCCATGAGCGGTGGCTTTCCACCCAGGCGCCGTTCTACGCCTCGGTGGATCTTCGGAACGCGGGCTTCAAACTAGCACCCGTCGATACCAACCTGTTTCCGGCCGGATTCAACAACCTGAACCCGGCGTTCCATCCGCTCTGCGTGCAAGCCCTGCAGGCGGCGGCAGAGCGCCTGTGCCCGAAGGCCTCGCGCATCCTCCTGGTGCCCGAAAACCACACCCGCAATGTCTTTTACTGGGACAACATGGGCGCGCTCGTCACCCTGCTTGAGCGCGCCGGCTACCGGGTCCGAGTCGGCTCGTTACTGCCGGGCGAAAGCGCCCAGCAGGTCATTACCTTGTCTAACGGGCACACGATCCAGCTTGAACCCATTGTGCGCGCAGGGGGTCGGGTCGGGGTCCAAGATTTCAGTCCCTGTTTCGTGCTTTTAAACAACGATCTTTCGGCCGGACCGCCGGAGATACTGAAGGATCTAGAGCAACCGGTCGTGCCACCGCTGGCACTCGGCTGGTGGAACCGACTGAAGTCCGACCATTTCACGCAGTACCGGCGGCTGGCAGTCGAGTTTGGTGAACTCACAGACATTGACCCATGGCTGATTGATCCCATATTCCGCCGCTGCGGGCGCATCGATTTCCACAAGCGCGAGGGCGAGGACTGCCTGGCCGATAACGTGGATGTTGTGCTCCAGGCAGTCCGCAACAAATATCGCGAAAACGGCATCACCCAAGACCCGTTTGTGATCGTGAAGGCCGATGCTGGCACCTACGGCATGGGTATCATGACCGTCCGGGACGCCGCCGAAGTCCACCACTTGAACCGCAAACAGCGCAATAAAATGGCAGTTATTAAGGAAGGGCAGACGGTTCAGGAGGTCATGGTCCAGGAGGGCGTATATACCTTCGAGACCCTGGGACCCGATCAAAGCGTGGCGGAGCCAGTCATTTACATGGTCGATCGCTTCGTGGTCGGCGGATTCTACCGCGTCCACAACTCGCGTGGGATCGACGAAAACCTGAACGCCCCAGGCATGGAGTTTCGCTCGCTGGCATTTGCCGATTCGTGCACGAATCCGGACGGAAATCAGGCCCCAGACGCTGGTCCGAACCGATTTTACGCCTACGGGGTGATCGGCCGACTGGCACTCCTCGCGGCCGCCCGCGAACTACACGATGCCCCGAGAGGCGCAGGCGTATGACTCGACGGCTGGGCGTCATCATGGACCCGGTCGACCACATCAAGGGCCATAAGGACACCACGGTCGGTCTGCTGCGCGAGGCCCAAAAACGCGGTTACGAAATTGACTATATGGAAGTCAACGACCTGGAACTGCGTAACCAAGACCTCAGGGCTTACGCCCAGCCGCTCGCGGTGCAGGCCTCGGATCAAGCGTGGTATCGCCTAGGCGCGGCCCGCGAAATCGCCATACACGATCTCGACGTGATTTTGATGCGCAAGGATCCGCCCTTCAACATGAATTTTATCTATACGACCTATCTCCTCGAACACGCGGAACGGGCGGGGGTTCTTGTGGTCAATAAACCGGCGAGTCTACGTGACGCCAATGAAAAGCTATTCGCGACTTGGTTCCCGGAGTGTACGCCCCCCACACTCGTGACCTGCCGCCAGGCGGCCTTGCAGACCTTTCTCGACCAACACCGGGATATCGTCGTAAAACCTCTGGACGGCATGGGCGGAGCCTCGATATTTCGAGTGACGCAGGACGACCCGAACCGGAGCGTGATATTCGAGACGATCACCGACCATGAACAGCGCTTCATGATGGCCCAACGGTACCTCCCGGCGATACGCGAGGGGGACAAACGCATTTTGATGATAGACGGCGAGTCCGTGCCTTATGCTGTGGCCCGGATCCCGGCCCCGGGAGAAACACGCGGCAACCTCGCCGCCGGCGGTCGGGCTGTCCCTCAGCCCTTAAGCGAGTCAGACCAAAGGATTTGCGCCATTGTCGGGCCAGTGTTGCGCGACAAGGGGCTGCTCTTTGTCGGACTGGACGTGATCGGTGACGCGCTGACCGAAATCAACGTGACAAGCCCGACCGGCATGCGTGAGCTTGAGGCGGCCGGGCACCAAGACATTGCCGGACGGCTTTTTGACGCCATCGAACGAAGGATCGGAGGCTTAAGCCAGAGGCTATGAGCGAGGCCCGTCTTAAACCCGCGGACAGGCTCGGGATTGCCCTGTTTCTGGCGGCACTTTTCCATCTCGTTGTGATTCTCGGTCTCCGTTTTCGGGGGCCACCGGTAGCGAACAGCCACGTCCTCGACGTGACCTTAGTCCAGGCGCGAAGCACGGCCCCTCCCCGCCATGCGCAGCGCTTGGCTCAAGTCAATGTTCAAGGCGGAGGCGGAAGTCATAAGCGCCGCATGGCTCATACGCCTTTTGCTGCCACTGATAGCGCGGGAGCGAAGCAACAGCGTAAGGCCGAACGTCACCAAAGCCCGTCGAAACGCAATCGCTTACGCCTACTGCATACCCGTAGGTCCCCGCTGCAAGTGACCCTGACGAAACCGACGCGCCGCCTCCACGCGGCCTTAGCCCGGGAACTCGGCCTTACCCAACAATTCGCCGCCGAGGAGGCCCGACTCAAGGCCGAAATCCGCCGCGATTGGCACGCCACGCGCGCCCGGGGACCCGGCCGGGGAGGGGTCAATGCCCGAGGGTTTGCGTACGCCGCCTATATCGTGCGCTGGAACCAGCACATGGAGCACCTCGGTAGCCGCCAATACCCGCGACTGCTTGCCGGACGCCCGCTCACAGGATCGCTGGTCCTCGCCGTCCGAATTCGCGCCGATGGTCAGCTCGCGAGCGTCAAGGTGATCCGCAGGTCTCGTTACCCCGCGCTTGATGCCGCGGCCGTTGCGATGGTCGAGCGCGCGGCCCCGTTCACGCCGCTCCCCGAGGTCGCAAAGACGCCACTCTCGGTTCTCCCGATCATCGAAACCTGGCATTTTCGTGGCGGGCGCATGGCCGGGGCCAAGCCCTCGACAACCGGGGCCCCGTGACCCCGGGCTTCCCTTGAAACAGCTTTGAGCATGCCGGATACTAGGACTGTTGTCGTCATAAGTTCAACCGCAAAAAGGGGACTTACCGGGGATTGCATTGATAACCGTGCCGCTCATGTCAAGAGGGCTCGGTGGACTTAAAACCTCGAGCCGCCCATCCATCACCGTTTCGCTGCGAGGGACGCCATGAACGCGATCACATGCTTGGCCAATCAATTCTTGATCGCCATGCCGAGCCTTGGGGATCCCAATTTTTTCCGCACCGTCACCTTGATTTGTGAACACAGTGCGGAAGGGGCCATGGGCATCATCATTAACCGGCCGCTTGACCTAACGCTCGCAGACGTCTTCCAACAACTCGATATAGAAAGCGACGGTTGTACCGCCGGCCGCCAGTTTGTCTATCTCGGAGGACCGATCCAGAATAACCGCGGTTTCGTGTTGCATGAACCCCTGGGCTCGTGGGAGTCGACTTTGGCCGTGACCGAGACCCTAGGCATCTCGACCTCACGCGACATCCTCGTGGCCATGGCCAATAACGAGGGCTCCGAGCACTCCCTGCTCGCCCTAGGCTATGCCGGCTGGGCGCCCGGACAACTTGAACAGGAAATCGCCGACAACGCCTGGTTGAGTGGTCCGGCAACATCCGAAATCCTTTTTAAGACCCCGCCCGAGGCACGCTGGGCGGCCGCTGCCCATCTCCTCGGTGTCGATATGACGCACCTGTGCGTCGACGCTGGACATGCGTGAAGACGCGCCCGGAAGGCGATATCTGGCCGACCTTTAATGCGGCTTTCATGCCCA
>JAJYPQ010000606.1 GCA_021795255.1 Pseudomonadota bacterium | reverse complement strand
GGATCAGTACCGGGAAATTGGTGGGGCTTGGATCTCAGGAAACACCGCGGTACGCATCACACCCGGGACAACTTTGCTGTCCGAGCTATCCATGTCCGCTCTGAAAAACGGGCCTTTCGCTCGATTCTGGTAAAACAAAAAAGGCCCCGATGAGGGGGCCTTTTTTGAACTTGCGTTCGCCTTTAGGGCTTCGGCGGGGCAATAGGCTTCTGCGCCAGCACCCAGTCGGCCATCTGCTCGGCTTGCGCCAGCGTCAGCTGCGGATGAGGCACCATGGGAATCCCGCCCGTCCACGCATTCCAACGTCCGGTGCCGCCGCTGATGATCTTGTGTGCCAGCCTGACATCGGCGCCGGGCTTGTGGGCAAACACATAAGCCACCCAGCCGTACGCGGGACCCACGACCTTATGCGTGACCGCGTGGCATGCAAAACAACCGGCGGCCGTCATCGCCGCCTTGGTCTGCGGACTACCGTTTGCCAAAGCCGCAACCGGTAGCGTCAGGGCTACCGCTAAAGCAAGAGATGTCACAATATTTTTCATACGTATAAACTCCTACTTGAACGCGTCATGTGAAAATATATGAATAAATTTTGAGTCCTCACATGCTAGCACGGCCGCGCTCGACCTGGAAACCCCAATACCCCTAAAATCTTAGTCCTGAGTGGACGTCCGTTCTGCCGCCTGGATCTGACGCAGGCGCCACCCCAAGCTTAGGATGCGTTTGCTGACTTTATGGGCATGCTGCGGCCTCCCCTCAGCAAGAAACGTCCGACGCCGGAGGCGTAACCGCCACATTTGACGCCTCAAGAGGCGCTCCTGCCGCTTCAGATATTGGATGCGCGCCGGACTTAAAGTCGGACGCGGCGCCGTTTGGATAGGGGGACCTTCGGCCACCCCTGCGGCTGGAAACGGTTTTATCCAACAAGGCCAAGGCGATGGCGCCCGGCCTGACCACCGGAGCGGTATCGCCCGAGACACGGGAGTCTCGAGACGAGGCGAGGTGTTGGCGTGGGCGACCGCAAGACCGGACAGCATCGTCACGACGGCTAGGATCGCAGTGACTCTCTCGCCGGTACCGGTTCCCACGAGCGCCCCTAGGCCCTTTACCCCGCGCTTATTCATAGACCTGCTCCCCATGCTGGCTGAGATCGAGTCCCTCGACCTCCTCTTCCTCGCTTACACGCAGACCGATGATGACGTCGATAAGCTTCAGGAGAACATAAGTCACGGCCACATCGTAGACCAGCACCGCGCCGACATCGATCAACTGTTTCCCTATCTGGCCGATATGGCCTTCCAGGGCGCCGGCTGTACCGCCGATGGCCTTAACGGCAAAGACACCCGTCAAAATTGCGCCCAGCGCCCCACCCACGGCGTGGACCCCAAACGAATCGAGCGAGTCATCATAGCCAAAAAAGTTCTTCATGTAGGTGGCTGTCCAAAAGCAGACCAAGCCGCCTGCAATACCAATGAGCAGAGCGCCCGTGGGATCGACAAAACCGGATGCCGGGGTAATCGCGACCAGACCCGCAACCGCCCCCGAGACCATGCCGAGAACGCTTGGCTTCCCACGCGCCGCCCATTCGACAAACATCCATGCGAGCGCCGCGGCGGCGGTCGCGATCTGGGTCGTCGCCATCGCCATTCCGGCGCGGCCGCCCGCCGAGACAGCGCTTCCGGCATTAAAACCGAACCACCCGACCCACAAGAGCGCGGCCCCGATCACGGTCAATACGAGGTTATGAGGGGGCATGGCGTCGCGCCCGTAGCCCCGGCGCTTGCCGAGAACGAGCGCTGTGACAAGGCCCGCGACCCCGGCGTTCAGGTGCACGACAGTCCCCCCGGCAAAATCCAGCGCCCCCAACCGGGCCAACCAACCGTCCGTAGACCACACCCAGTGGGCCACGGGGGCATAAACGAAAATGAGCCATAGGCTCATGAACCACAGAAGTGCCGAGAACTTCATGCGTTCGGCAAAAGATCCCGCTATCAGGGCCGGGGTGATGATGGCAAAGGTCATCTGGAAGGTCATATAGACCGACTCCGGAACCGCCCCCGAGAGCGTCGTGACCGTGTCCTTGCCCATGCCATGGAGCAAGACTCGCGAAAAACCTCCGATAAAGGCGTTACCGTGGGTAAACGCGAGACTATAACCAATGACATACCACAATACCGTCACAAGACAGGTGACAATAAAGCTTTGGGCTAAGGTGTCGAGGACATTCTTCTTACGCACCATGCCGCCGTAATACAGGGCCAGGCCGGGTATGGTCATCATCAACACAAGGGCGGTCGAGGCCAGCATCCAAGCGGTGTCACCGGAATTGATGCGCGCTTGGCTCGGGCTGTGGGCTGCTTCGATGGGCATCGACTGCACGCTCGCCGCCCGAGCGCTCATCGTCATAGGAGCCGACTTCGTCACCATGGCCCGCGGCGCGGCCAGCGCTGAGGTAGTGGGCAAGGCGCCGATCAGTACGGCCAAAAACAGCAGACGCAGAAACGAAAACCTTCTGGTACCCAAGGCCCTCACGCCCATTACAAGGCCCCCGGCCCGGACTCACCGGTGCGGATGCGGACCGCTTGCTCGAGAGCAAAGACAAAGATCTTGCCATCGCCGATCTTGCCGGTATTGGCGGCCTTGCTG
>JAJYPQ010000605.1 GCA_021795255.1 Pseudomonadota bacterium | reverse complement strand
CCCCGAGCAGGAGACGTCTGCCCCGCACCCCCCCGAACATAATAGTTGACTAATTCGCTCGGGTATGACACATTGGGTACATAGAGACAACGCCCTGAGGCGCTAATGAAACTGACTACCAAGGGACGCTATGCGGTCACGGCCATGCTGGATCTGGCCGTGCACCAACATCACGACACGGTCGCGTTGGCTGACATCGCGACCCGCCAGGGGATCTCCTTGTCTTATCTGGAGCAGCTCTTCGCGAAGCTGCGGCGCAAGGGGCTCGTGGCGAGCGTGCGTGGCCCTGGGGGCGGCTACAGCTTGGCGCTGCCGGCCGCTCAGATCTCGGTCGCCCAGATCGTGATGGCCATCAATGAAAACATCGATGCCACCCGTTGCGGGGGCGAAAAGAACTGCCACGGCGAGGAACGCTGCCTGACCCATCAGCTGTGGTCGGAATTGAGCCGGCGGATCTACGAGTTTTTGGACGGCATTACGCTCGCGACCCTGGTGACGGAACCCGAGGTGCAAGAGGTGGTGCTGCGGCAGGCCAAGCGGCCAAAGACCGGGATCCCGAGGAACGAAGTCGCGAATGGGAGCAGGTATGAGAAAGCCGATTTATCTTGATTATTCGGCCACCACGCCGGTGGATCCACGGGTGGCCCAGGTCATGTGCCGCTATTTGACCATGGAAGGGGACTTCGGGAACCCGGCGTCACGGTCCCACGCGTTCGGGTGGGATGCGGAGAAGGCCGTGGAGCGGGCCCGTGCCGACGTGGCGGCCTTGATACACGCCGACCCCAAAGAGATCGTGTGGACGTCGGGCGCCACCGAATCGGATAACCTGGCCCTGAAGGGTGTGGCCCGCTTTTACCAGAACAAGGGGCGCCACATCGTAACCGTCAAGACCGAGCATAAGGCGATACTCGATACCACCCGCCAGCTGGAGCGCGAGGGTTTCGAGGTGACCTATCTGGAGCCGGAATCCAATGGTCTTCTCGACCTTGGCAAGCTCGAGGCGGCGCTGCGCCCTGACACTATCCTGGTGTCGGTCATGCATGTGAACAACGAGATCGGGGTGATCCAGGATCTGGCGGCCATCGGCCGTATCGTAAAGCCTCGTGGCATCATTTTTCACTCGGACGCCGCGCAAAGCGCGGGCAAGATCCCGATCGACGTCAATGCCCTCGGGGTCGATCTACTGTCTTTGAGTGCGCACAAGGTCTATGGGCCGAAGGGTATAGGCGCGCTATACGTCCGGCGCAAGCCGCGGGTGCGTCTGGAGGCCCAGATGCATGGTGGCGGCCATGAGCGCGGCATGCGATCAGGGACGCTTGCGACCCACCAGATCGTCGGGATGGGCGAGGCCTTCAGGCTCGCGCGCGAGGAGATGGATGCGGAGGCGGCGCGCCTGAAGGTCCTGCGCGCGCGTCTGCTCGAAGGCCTCTCGGACATCGAGGAGGTCTATGTGAACGGCGACCTGGAACGGCGGATCCCGGGCAACCTCAATATCAGTTTCAACTTCGTCGAGGGCGAATCGCTCATCATGGCGTTGAAGGAGCTCGCGGTTTCCTCGGGGTCGGCGTGTACGTCGGCCAGCCTCGAGCCCTCCTATGTGTTGCGCGCGCTTGGGCGTAACGATGAACTCGCGCATAGCTCGATTCGCTTCACCATGGGGCGTTTCACGACCGACGAGGACGTGGAGTACACGATCCGATTGCTGCACGAGAAGATCGGCCGCCTGCGGGAGCTTTCGCCGTTGTGGGAGATGTACAAGGACGGAATCGACCTGAATTCGGTGCAGTGGGCCGCCCATTAGTTTCGGTTTGAATACGGGAAGGAGAGCGATATGGCATACGGTAGCAAGGTGTTGGATCATTACGAGAACCCGCGCAACGTCGGCTCATTCGACAAGGCCGACCCGTCGATCGGGACCGGTATGGTGGGTGCGCCCGCCTGTGGCGATGTGATGAAGTTGCAGATCCGCGTGAATGACGACGGCGTGATCGAAGAGGCGCGCTTCAAGACCTATGGGTGCGGAAGCGCCATTGCCTCGAGCTCGCTTTTGACCGAGTGGGTCAGGGGCAAGACCTTGGATGAGGCCGGAAAGATCAAGAACACCGACATCGCCGAGGAACTGGCGCTGCCGCCGGTCAAAATCCATTGTTCGGTGTTGGCGGAGGACGCCATCAAGGCGGCGATCGCCGATTATCGCAAGAAGACCGGCAAGGACGAGAGCGTCGACGCGGCATAAGGGGGGCGGGGCGATGGCAGTGACGTTGACCGAAAGCGCCGCCCGGCACATACGGCGGTCCTTGGACAAGCGGGGGCACGGCGCCGGCCTGCGCCTGGGGGTGCGTACAAGTGGCTGCTCGGGCATGGCCTATGTGCTCGAATACGCCGATCAGGTCGCTTTGGAGGACACGGTCTTCGAGAGTCACGGGATCAAGGTCCTGATCGACAAAAAGAGCCTCGTCTATCTGGATGGGACGGTCCTCGACTATACGCGCGAAGGCCTGAATGAGGGGTTCAGATTCCAGAATCCCAATCAGAAGGAGACCTGCGGCTGCGGCGAAAGCTTCAGCGTATAGGGGGCGGGCATGGCGCGCAATTATTTCGATTTGTTCGAGCTGCCGGCGCAATTCGACATCGATCCGAAGGAGCTTGCC
>JAJYPQ010000604.1 GCA_021795255.1 Pseudomonadota bacterium | reverse complement strand
CCTGGAGTTGCTCACAAGCTGGGACTTGCGCCGCACAAGCCCGTGCAGCGTCCCCGAGCACCAGTACTTCGTAACGGATCTCCCGCAGCGATTCCGGGCGGTGGGCGCCTTGTGTCTCGGGCACGCCTTGCCCGATGTTCATCTGGTTCATTGGTAGCGCCTATGGTCGATACACCTTTGCTGCGCGGGCTTCAGTGGTTTTGGCCGGCCAAGCCCCCTTTGCCGGGCGCGGTCTGGGTCGTAGCGACCTGTGAAAGCGCGCAGGCGGCCCAAGGTTTTCTCACGGATCTGGCGGCGCGCCTCAAGCCGCCTTTGGCCGTGCTCCTTTTGGATGAGGGCCTCTACCAAGGACCCTGGCCCTTTGCAGTGGCCTCGAACGTAAGCCCGGAACGGGTGGCTTCGCGCCTTAAACCGGCGGGCCTCATTGTCTTGGATGACCATCCCCTAGCGCGTGGCTTGGCCTGCCAGGGCCTAGGCCCCGTCTCGTGGATCAACGGCCGGTCGCCGGACCTTTTAAGCTTGGGCCGGGTAACCGTAGACAGCGAGGACCAGGCCGCGGCGATCGGCGGTGGCTTGGTCACGGGCAATCCCTGCCTTGAATGGCCAAATCCTATCGGGCGCGCGGATGAGGCCTTCTGTACCCGCTTTCAAAGCGTCCGCAAGGCCGGACGGTGGTTGATTTACTTTGCCGCCACAGCACCCGGCGAGGAGGTCCTAGCCTATGCTACCTTTCTCAATATCTCAGCGCGTAGCGGCGGCCTCCTGGCGCTCGCGCCGGCGGATGCCGCGCGCCATGAAGAGGTCTACCGAGAGTCGATCAAGTATCATCTTCTGACGACCCGGCAGAAGCGGCTGATGACATCCGAGGTGCCGCCGAAAACCCGGGTTTATTACATCGAGGAGGAGTCGGCGCGACAAGCCATGTATGCCTGCGCCGATGCCGTTGTGATGGGCGGCACCTTCGCGGACGGTCCGACCGAGGCCTTGGCCGCGCTTTCGGCCGGGGTGCCGGTGTTGGTGGGACCGCATCGCCGCGATCCCCTAGTTCGGGCCGCAGTTTCGGCGGGCGTGGTCGTTGTGTGCGATCATGAGGCTGCACTGACCGCCGAAGCGGCGAGATTGATGGCGGATCCGGCGGCGCGCGAAAGTCGAACCGCGAGGCTAGGTAACTGGGTCGCCGTTCAACCCGGTGCGCGCTCGCGGGTGGCGGCTTTATTGGCCGCTGACTTCTCGTAACAAATTTTGCCGTTTTTCAGGGTCGCGACGACCTGTCCGCGTAGTGGTTTACCGAAAAACGGGCTATTGCGCCCCTGGCTCCTGAGGGTGGCAGGCTCGGGGGTCCATACAGCGTTCGGGTCAAAGATACAGACATCGGCCGGCCGGCCTGCGCGTAGCGTTCCCTCGCGCCGGGCGAGGATCGCCCCCGGGCCCGCCGTGAGACGGGCTATTGCTTCCATGAAAGGTAGGACCCCGAGATCAACGAGTTGCAGAGTCAGGGGCAGTAGGGTTTCAAGCCCCGCGATCCCCGGTTCCGAGTTGCTAAAGGGCGCCCGCTTCGCGTCCTCTTCATGGGGCTGGTGGTCCGAACAGACGGCATCGAGTATGCCATCTGCGAGCGCGCCCCGCAGGGCATCGCGGTCTTCGCGCGTGCGCAATGGTGGCCGTACGTGGCAGTGGCTATCAAAAAATCCGATGTCGTCTTCGGTCAGGTAGAGTTGGTGTATCGGGGTGTCGGCCGTGACTGGCAGTCCGCGTTGCTTTGCGGCGGCGACTAGGGCCACGCCCGCGGCCGTCGATAACCCGCAAAAGTGGGCTCGGGCCCCGGTCTGCTCGATCAAGATCAAATCGCGGGATAGGGCCACCGTTTCAGCGCTTGCAGGAATGCCAGGCAGACCGAGCCTAGTCGCCACCCGACCCTCGTGCATGACGCCATGCGCGCTGAGCCACGGGTCTTCCGGGATGAGAAAGACCAAGAGATGAAGGCCAGCTGCGTATTCCAGGGCGTGCCGGAGCACGGCCGTATCTTTGATAGGGGCGTAGGCATTGCCGATACCCACGCACCCGGCCGCATGGAGGGCGTGCATGTCGGCCAAGTGGGTACCCGTAAGCCCACGCGTCAAGGCCCCTATGGGCAGCACGGCGGTCGCGCCCAGGCCCCGTGCTCGTTCTATCATCCATTCCGCGAGGGCTGGGCTATCGAGAGGTGGCGTCGTGTCTGGAGGGCTGCATAAGGTCGTGATGCCGCCTGCGGCCGCGGCCTGGATCTCGCTTTCTAGCGTCGCTTTGTGTTCGAGGCCTGGCTCCCGCAGACGGGCCCGCAGGTCTATGAGGCCCGGGCACACCACAAGCCCGCGCGCGTCTATCGTGCGTTCGGCGCTAAAGCCAGGCGGCGCTTCGAATCCGACCAGGCGGTCGCCGCTGATAAAGATCGAGCCCACTCGGTCTAGCCTTTGGTCGGGATCGACGATGCGTCCCTCTGTGATCACGATATTCACGGACTTTTGGTCTCCGTTGCCGAGGCCCCGGCCAAGCGCGCCAGAATCGCCATGCGCACCGCAATCCCGAATGTGACCTGCGGCAGTATGACCGATTGCGGTCCATCGGCAACTTCCGAAGCGATTTCGAGACCGCGATTCATCGGTCCCGGATGCATCACAATGGC
>JAJYPQ010000002.1 GCA_021795255.1 Pseudomonadota bacterium | reverse complement strand
TCCCAACCCACAGGAAGAACCGGGGAAACGGTTAGCGGGGATTAAGCCGCTAAGGCGTAGTTGTCGTCGTTGGCAACTATAGTTTTTGCAGTTGGATTTACGAGGAGATCTGCACCTCGGCATGCCCTGAAGGCTTCGTAATCCACGTCGAATCCGATCGTCCCCAAGATCGGCTATTGTGCCAAAAAGCCGCGGTGCTCGCAAGGACACGGGCCTGACGGCGTAGGCATGGCGCTTTCGGCTTAATGCTGTTTGATGGCGCGCTCTTGCTCGCGGTTGGATTCCCGTTCCTTGAGGGTGGCGCGCTTGTCATGCTGCTTTTTGCCTTTGGCCAGAGCGAACTCGAGCTTGGCACGGCCGAATTTCCAATAAAGTGAAAGAGGCACAAGTGTATATCCGCGGCGTTCAACGGCCCCGATCAGACGGCTGATTTCGAGACGGTGTAAGAGCAGCTTGCGGGTTCTTGTGGGGTCGGCCTTGATGTGCGTCGAGATGGTCGAGAGCGGGGAGAAATGGGCCCCAAACAGAAAGACCTCGCCCTGCTGAATGATGACGTAGCTTTCTTTAAGCTGGGCGCGCCCATCGCGCAGGCTTTTTGTTTCCCACCCCCGTAATACGAGCCCAGCCTCGAACCGTTGTTCAATGAAGTAGTCGTGCCAAGCCTTTTTGTTCTGGGCTATGACGCGAGGTTCCGTTTCCTTTGGGCGGGCCATGGTCGGGCATGGTGCGCTAGGAGTAAGGCCCGCGCAAGACCTATCCGCCTTTGCCGCTGATCGTTTACAGTGCGGTATGGCGAACAGTGCAATAAAGGTCCCCGTGTTGTGGTCGTCTCCGCTCAGGTTCTTTTTGGCCGCGCTCGGGGGCGTGGTCAGTATGGATACCCTGTCGGAGTTTCCCTACCTTTTGACTCGCTACGGCGGTGCCACCTTCGTGGCCGCTTATCTCGTGGCGCTCTTGGCTCTGGCCTGGCCGTTTTTGGCCGCGCAACTGAGTCTCGGGCGGCGCTGCCGACAGGCGGGCGCGGTTCAAGGGGCTGAGTTCGCAGCCGTGGGCGCCGGGCGCGCTTGGCGTTGGACCGTCAAGATCGCGGCGGCCGGGGCCTTCTTGATGTTTTGCTATATCGCCCTGATCGCGGGGTGGATGTTGTCCTACGCCCACACAGCGCTTGCGGGCGGCTTTCTTGATGCCAGCGCGCCGCGCATTGCCGTGCACTTCTCGCATCTGGTGCACCGTCCTGCGCCGGCGCTTTTGGGGGAGGGGGTTTTCCTGGTCCTGGTTTTTGCCGTGGCCGCCGCGGGGGTGACGGCCATAGAAGATCTGGCACGGTTTTTGGTGCCAGCTCTGGTCGCGATTTTTGCAGCCTTAGCGGCGTTCGCCGGGACACTGGGCAGTTTTTTTGTGAGTGCGCCCGTGTTATTGACTCCGCAACCGGTTCCCGGGTACTTCGCCCTGGGTCTTGTGGCTTTATCTCAGGCATTTTTTGGGGCTGGGTTGGGGACGCTTTCGTTTGTTGCCTACGGCGCCTATCTCCCGAGTTCGCTCTCGACGACCAAGGCCGCCTTGGGGCTCGTGCTGGCGCAGGCCCTGGTGGCCTGGCTTGCGGGTTTCGGATTGACGTCTCTCGTTTTTGCCGCCGGCTTGAGACCTCTTGCTGGGGGCGGCTTTCTGTTCGCGACCTTACCGCTAGCAAGCGCTCGCCTCCCTGGGGGTGCCGTGGTCGTCGCTCTATGCTATTTAGCTCTCGTTTTGGCGGCTTGGCTTTCGGGGGTGGCCTGGCTCGAGCCCCTGATGCAGTATCTGACGGGGAAAGGTTTGAGCCGACCGCAGGCCGCTTTGGGGCTCGCTTTGAGCGTGTTTGCCATGGGCGAGGTCTTGTCCTTGTCTTTGAACTCCTGGGCGTTTTCGTTTACCTTTCTCGGACGAATCAAGACGCTTGGCCTGCTCGACATCCTGATGATCTTGGCGGTCAACGTTTTGCTACCCTGGGGGGCCGGCGGCCTCAGTTTCCTGATGGGGTGGGGACGGAAAGGCCCTTTGGCTGCAGGCGAGCCCATAGCCCAGGGCCATCCGCTGTGGCTATGGGCCCTCCGCATCGTCGTACCGGCCGCCACCCTGATCGTATTTTTTAGCGCACCTAGGCTCATATTGTGACGACAATAAGTAAAAGCGCGCTTGTCGCTTACAGCGCTGAGGAAATGTATAAGCTTGTGGCTGATGTCGAGAGCTACCCAAAATTCCTGCCCTGGTGTGCGGGTTCCCGGATTTTGGAGCGTGACGCCGAGGGTTTGATCGCCGAGATCGATATGGCCTTCGGAGGGATACGTAAGACCTTTACTACTCGCAATACCTTGAACGCAACAACCATGGATATCCGACTGGTTCGAGGCCCGTTTAGCCGCTTGGAAGGCTCATGGCGATTCCAGCAGGTAGCCGAGCTCGGGAGTCGGATCAGCCTTGATCTGGAGTTCGACTTCGCAAGTCGCTTCCTGGCGCTCGCGGTCGGACCGGTGTTTGGGACAATCGCCAATAGCCTTGTGGACAGCTTTAAGCGGCGTGCCCGCGAGGTGTATGGAGCCCGTTAAGGTGTGGGTAGAGGTGGTTCACGTAGCTGCCGCTCCGCGTGTCTATTCGGTCTTGATCGACGACGGCGCGAGTGTTTTTGAGGCGATTCGTTTATCAATGGTGCTGGAGGAGCGCCCGGGCATAGATCTGCGCGTGCAACGAGTGGGCGTTTTTGGCCGCGTGGTGGCCTTGAGTGAGCCGGTGAAGGCCGGGGATCGGGTCGAGATCTATGAACCCCTAGCTTTCGATCCCAAGGACGCGCGCCGCAAGCGGGCGCGCGCCGCGCGCGCCAAGCCTACTTCGCGTAAATGTGGTGGGGGGTAGGACGTGGTTGCCCAACGATCTTGACGAGCTTTCCGGCGCTAAAAAACAAAGTGAAATGTTCGGCGACGAGCGGTTTGTAGTTGTGCTTTACGGAGTAGTAGTAGTCCCAGCGGTTATGATGAAAGGGGTCGCGAATAGCCGGCGTGCCGAGGTCGTAGGCGACCTCGTTCTTAGTCATGCCAAGATGCAGCCGCGTGATCATGCCCGTCGTCATGACGTTCCCTTGCTGGACCGTCGGACGGTACAGGATATGACATCCGGTGAGCGCGAGCGGTGCTAACACCAAAAATAAAGCGATACGTTTGGGCATCGGAATCGTTCTAGTTTACACTGGTTGGACGTGGGTCTAGGGCGACAAAGTACACTATCGACCCCGTCAAGGCAAAAGAGCGGGGCGATACGGATGAGTGATAGCGCGGATCTGAAGAAGGCCGGTCTTAAGGCGACGCTTCCGCGCCTCAAGATCTTGAGAATTTTAGAGGAAGCCCGTGTTCGCCATATGGCGGCAGAGGATGTGTATAAGGCCCTGCTCGAGATGGGCGAAGAGGTTGGGCTTGCCACTGTCTACCGGGTTTTGACCCAATTTGAGAGCGCGGGACTGGTGATTCGGCACAATTTCGAGGGCGGCCGTTCAGTTTTCGAGATGAATCAGGGTGGACATCACGATCATGTCGTGTGTGTCGAGTGCGGGGAGGTGTTTGAATTCTACGATCCCGCCATCGAAGAGCGGCAACGGAAAGTCGCGGAGACCCTAGGCTTTCACGTCGATAGCCATTCGCTCTATATGTACGGCGTCTGCCTTGGAATGAAACGCGACGGACAGTGTTCGAAGAAGGCCGGCAGTCGGTGGCCGCAGGCGCAGCCTTAAATCGGCGGTCGGTTGAGGTGGAAGAGGACCGCTACCTCGTCGCACTGGTTGTATTTGTAGCACTTGATACACACATTCCAGACCTTCTCCGGCAATGTGTCCATACTGACTGTGACAAATCCCAATTTATGGAAAAATCCCGGGACGTAGGTGAGTGCCATCAGCCGCCGCAGCCCCAGCTGGCGCGCTTCGGCGATAATGCGCTGCACCATAAGCCGCCCGAGCCCGCGACGCTCGTATTCCTCCGTGACCACGAGACTGCGCACCTCCCCTAAATCCTCAGTAAAGATCTCCAGGGCGCCTATGGCCGCCACGTTGCCGTGGATCTCGATGACGAAGAAGTCTCGCAGGTGACGGTAGATCTCGTTCATGGTCCGTGGCAGCAGGTTTCCCTTCGTGGCGTAAATCTCGAGGAAGTGATGGATGACCGGGACGTCGGTGATTTTCGCGGCCCGCACCTTCGGGATACCAGGGCGCTCGGTCATGAGTGAAGCATATCGCGCGCGAGCGCGCGGGTGTGAGCATTGATGGCAATTCCCCCTAGCATGCGGGCTATTTCCTCCACGCGCGCGGCTGGCGTCAGAATTTCCGCGGAACTCATGGTCCGCCCGTCGTTCAGGTTTTTATGGACCACGATGTGGGTGTCGCCCTGGGCGGCCACTTGCGGCAGGTGGGTAATGCAAAGGACTTGACGTTTACGCGCAAGCTTATAGAGTCTTTGTCCTACGATTTCTGCGACCGCCCCGCCTATCCCGACATCGACCTCATCAAAAACCAGGGTCGGCCCTAAGCTTACGTCGGCTAACACCACTTGGATGGCGAGGCTGATCCGTGAGAGTTCGCCCCCGGAAGCGGTCTTGGCCAAGGGCTTAAACGGGCTGTCGGGGGCCGGGCTCACCAAAAACTCGATGCTCTCCTCGCCGGTGGCCGAGAGCGGCTCAGGGCTCAGGGCGACAGAGAACCGTCCGGCGCCAAGGCCTAGGCTTTGCATCTCCTCGGTTACAGCGGCGCTTAAGGCGGCTTCGGCCTTGCGGCGCTTGCGGCTCAGGTCCTTAGCGTGGATCAGGGCCTGCTCCTCGTAGCGCGCGATGTCCGTTTCGAGTGCTCCCATCGAATCCTCCTCGCTCTGCAAAAGCTCGTGCTCGGTCTTGAGTGTGGCCCACAGCTCGGGCAGCTTGTCGGGGGCTGTGTGATGCTTACGGGCTAGCTCATGCCACCGCCCCAGGCGGGTCTCGATGGCCGGAAGGTCAATGGGGTCGTTATCCCCCTGGCTGCCGACGCGGTTCAAGGTACGGGCCGCTTCACTGATCTCGACTGCAGCGCTCGTCAGGAGGGCCTCCACTTCGGCCAATTGGGGCTCGATACGGGTCAGGATGCGAAGCTGGCTTAAGGAATCTTCCAAGGCCTGCCCAAGCGCTTGATCGCCTTCACTGAGCCGCTCTATGAGAGCGACGATGCCGGCTGCGAGTTCCTGGGCATGGGCCAAACGCTTTTGGCTGACGTTCAGGCTCTCCCATTCACCGACCTCAGGCTCAAGGGCCTGCAATTCCTCGATCTGGTAACGAAGTAGGGATTCACGAGCGGACCGGCCGGCGGCTTGTTCGCGGACGGCGAGCAGCCGATTTTGGTGTTCGCGAAGGAGGTCAAACGCCTGGGCGAGCGCTTGCCGTTCGGGTTCAGCGCCGGCATAGGCGTCGAGCAGGTCGCGCTGGGTCTCGCGCCGCAGCAAGGTCTGGTGCTCATGCTGACCGTGGAGGTCAAGCAGCAGGTCGCCTAACTCGCGCAGTCTTTGCAGGGGGACAGGGGTGGCATTGATAAAGGCCCGCGAGCGGTCCGGGGCTATAATTCGGCGGATGATGCATTCTCCGCTGTCGGTGCTTAAGTCATGGGATTGGAGCCAAAGGTTCGCGGCATCGCGCTCGTCTAGCTCGAAACTCGCGACGATTTCCGCGGATTCCGCCCCGGCACGAATAAGGCCCGCCTCCGCGCGTTCGCCTACCGCAAGCCCCAGGGCATCGACAAGCAAGGACTTCCCGGCGCCGGTTTCGCCTGTGACCACGGATAAGCCCGATCCCAGCGACATACGCAACTCGTCTATGACGGCAAAGGAGCGTACCCACAGTTCGGTGAGCATTAGACGCGCCGTCCCCAGCTGAGCTTTTGGCGCAGCACCTCATAGTGGTTGCGGCCAAGGGGGTGGATTAAGGTCACCGGCACCGAGGAGCGGCGCACGCAGACGCGGTCGGTATTGCGAAGCCCGAAGTTGGACTGGCCGTCGAAGGTGACGTGCGCGCTTTGGTCGCTGACCAGCACGATCTCCACTCGCGAGTCGCTATGGACTACGATTGGCCGGTTACTGAGTGTATGCGGACAAATCGGGACCAGAACGATAGCCGCGAGCGTAGGGTGTAAAATCGGGCCCCCGGCCGACATGGCATAGGCGGTAGAGCCCGTAGGAGTCGCTACGATCACGCCGTCGGCCCGCGACCCACTCACGAACTGGCCGTCGATGTAGGTCTCGAATTCGATCAGCCGGGCCAGGTCCCCTTTGTTCACGACCACGTCATTGAATGCTATACGGGTCAGGATAACACTGCCATCACGGACGATGTTGGCTGAAAGCAGGAACCGCTTCTCGGTTTGGTAGCGCCCGTCGAGAATGTCGCCGATCATACCCATATTGTCCGAGGACACGTCGGCTAGGAACCCAAGCCGGCCGGCGTTGATGCCGATGAGGGGGACCCGGTAGACGGCGAGCGCACGGGCCACGTTGAGGAGTGTGCCGTCACCCCCCAGCACGATCGCAAGATCAATATCCGTGCCGATCCGGTCAAGCGGGCAAGAGGTCGCGTGCGTAAGCTTGAGGGCCGTGGCGGTCTCGGCTTCCACGATAATCTTGAGATCGCGGGCCTCGAGAAGCGCACACAGGCGCTGTAAGACCTCCCCGCCGCCACGATCCCCGTATTTCCCGAACAAACCGACGCGTTTGATAGGCGTCTTCATGCCACATACCTCGCGTTTGGCAAACACTAGCATGGCGGTCGGCCGCGGCCAACACCGCCCGATGAGCCCCCTGCATTGACAGCGCCCCGGCCTGTTGGTAGCGTGCCCCTGGCACTCTCAATGTGTGAGTGCTAGGAGGAGGGGGTAAGTTATGGTGTCTTTAACGCCCCGTGCGGAACGACTCCTCAAGGCGCTTATCGAGCAGTATATCGCCGAAGGGCAGCCGGTGGGTTCGCGCACGCTAGTAAGACAAGCCGGGTTGGAGTTCAGTCCCGCAACGGTCCGCAATATCATGTCGGACTTGGAGGAGCTCGGGCTTATCCGGTCTCCGCACACCTCGGCCGGCCGGGTTCCTACCGAGCGCGGTTATCGATTCTTCGTGAACACCCTTTTGGCGGTAAAGTCCCTTCAGGCAGTCGACCTCTCCCAGATCGAAGACCGGCTGTTCGCCGATCAAGATCCTCAGCAACTCTTAGAGTCCGCCTCTGGGCTTTTGTCGCAGATCACAAAGCTCGCCGGGATCGTGCGTGTGCCGCGTCGGACCCATGCCGGGTTTCTGCAACTGGATTTCTTGAGTCTGTCTGCGACTCGGGTGCTGGTGATCTTGGTCACCCAGGACGGCCAGGTGCTGAACCGTGTGATCCAGCCCAAAAAACGTTACTCCCCGACAGAATTGCAGCAAGCAGCCAACATTTTCAATAGCGCCTACGCCGGCTTCTCTTTGGAGGAGGTCCGACGCAGTCTAACGACCACTCTCAAGCGCGATAGCGAGGACATGCAGCAGCTGCTGCGGTCCGCAGTCGAGATGGCGCGCCAGGTTTTCGCCGAAGGCGAGTTGGCTGAGGATCCGCTCTTTGTGAGCGGAGAGTCCAACCTCTTGGCCTTTCCAGAGCTCAGCGATAGGGAGAAATTGCGGCGGCTTTTCGACGCGTTTAATGCCAAGCAAGACCTTCTTCACCTTCTAGACCACAGCATGGATTCGAACGGGGTCCAGATCTTTATTGGGGCCGAATCTGGTTACGAGTCCCTCGAGTCGTGCAGTGTGGTCACGGCACCCTACGAGGTAAACGGCCAGATCGTGGGAACGATCGGTGTGGTCGGACCCACTCGTATGTCCTACGATCGAGTCATCTCGATCGTCGACGTCACAGCGCGGTTTCTCAGCGGTGCTTTGAGTCATGGTTCCTCGGACGATGCTTGAAAGGGGTCGTAATGCCCCCACATAGCGGGCAGCGTTTGATAAGCGAGGAGTGGTTCATGCCAGGAGACGATGCGATGACGGGCGATTGGAAGCGGGCTGAAGATTGCGCGGCGGACGAGGAGCGGGCGCGCGACCCCGCACATAAGGCCGCTACAGCGGAGCAGGATCCGAACGAAGGAGAGATCGACGAACGGGACCCAGCGAAGCTTGAGGCCGAGCTCGGCCAGGTGCGCTTGGAATTGGCAGGGAGCCGCGAGCGCGTCCTGCGAGTCGCGGCTGAGTCCGAGAACGTCCGTCGTCGCGCCGAACAAGACGTCATTCAGGCCCGCAAGTTTGCCCTTGAGCGCTTCGCCCTAGAGCTGCTACCGGTGCGCGACAGTCTCGAACGGGCCCAGGCGGTCGACCGCGATGCGGTCTCTCCCGCCACCGAGGCCTTGTTTGCCGGGGTCGATCTGACCCTGCAATTGATGGACAGCACGCTGGAGAAGTTCGGGATCGTAGTGGTAAACCCGGTCGGAGAACGTTTTAATCCAGACCAGCATCAGGCGATGACCGTAGTCGAGAGCGATACCGTGCCGGCGAATCATGTCGTTCAGGTGGTTCAGAAGGGATTTTTACTCAACGACCGCTTGTTGCGGCCGGCGCTTGTCGTGGTAGCCAAGGCGAAGTCCTAGCCCTTGAAAACGGCCCCCCGGCCCCCATTGAGTGAACCAGGCGACCTTATAACCAGCCTCCCGATACCGGGAGCGAGAGGGCAATAGAGATGGCAAAGATTATCGGGATCGATTTGGGAACAACGAATTCGTGCGTAGCGGTGATCGAGGGCGGCAAGCCGCGCGTCATCGAAAACAGTGAAGGTGACCGCACCACGCCCTCCATCGTCGCCTATACCACCGATGGCGAGGTTTTGGTGGGGCAATCGGCCAAGCGCCAAGCGGTGACTAATCCGCAAAATACCCTTTATGCGGTAAAGCGCTTAGTCGGCCGGAAGTTCGAAGACGAGATCGTGCAGCGCGACATCAAGATGGTGGCCTACAAGATCGTCAAGGCCAAGAATGGCGATGCCTGGGTCGAGGCCACCGGAAAGCAGATGGCGCCCCCGGAGGTCTCTGCGCGCGTGTTGCAGAAGATGAAAAAGACCGCCGAGGACTATTTGGGTGAAGAGGTCACTGAGGCCGTCATTACCGTCCCGGCCTACTTCAATGATGCCCAGCGTCAGGCGACGAAGGACGCCGGCCGGATCGCGGGACTGAATGTGAAGCGCATCATCAACGAGCCGACGGCCGCAGCGTTGGCCTTCGGTCTCGATAAGAAGGAAGGCGACCGCAAGATCGCGGTGTACGATCTGGGCGGCGGTACCTTTGATATATCCATTATCGAGATTGCGGAAGTGGACGGCGAGCATCAGTTCGAGGTGTTGTCTACCAATGGTGACACCTTCCTCGGAGGCGAGGACTTTGACCTGCGTCTGATCGACTACCTAGCCGAGGAGTTTAAGAAGGACTCCGGGATCGATGTCCACAAGGACCCCTTGGCGCTGCAGCGTCTGAAGGACGCCGCGGAAAAGGCTAAGATCGAGCTTTCGTCCCGCACCCAGACGGACGTCAATCTTCCCTATATCACGGCCGATGCGAGCGGGCCGAAGCACCTGAACGTGAAGGTCACCCGCGCCAAGCTCGAAAGCTTGGTCGAGGACTTGATTCGCAGGACTATCGATCCGTGCAAGACGGCCTTGAAGGATGCCGGCCTCAAGATGACCGAGGTCGAGGATGTGATTCTGGTCGGCGGCCAAACGCGCATGCCCAAGGTCCAGGAGGCAGTGCGCGATTTCTTTGGTAAGGAGCCGCGCAAGGATGTAAACCCAGACGAGGCGGTGGCCGTAGGCGCTGCCGTGCAAGGCGGTGTGTTGGCGGGTGATGTGAAGGATGTGTTGTTGCTAGATGTGACACCCTTGTCCTTGGGGATCGAGACCATGGGTGGGGTGATGACCAAATTGATTCAGAAGAACACGACTATCCCGACCAAGGCGGCTCAGGTCTTTTCGACCGCTGAGGATGGGCAGACCGCGGTCACGGTTCATGTCCTACAGGGCGAGCGAGAGATGGCGAACGGGAATAAATCCCTGGGTCGCTTCGATCTGACCGACATTCCGTCCGCCCCGCGCGGCGTACCGCAGATCGAGGTCACCTTCGATATCGACGCCAACGGTATCCTCCACGTGTCGGCGCGCGATAAGGCGACCGGCAAGGAGAACAAAATCGTTATCAAGTCGAGTTCAGGTTTGAATGAGGCCGAGATTCAGCGCATGGTGCAAGACGCCGAGACGCATGCTGAGGAGGATCGCAAGGCGCGTGAATTTGTCGATGCGCGTAACCAAGCCGAGGCTATGATTCACAGTGCCCGCAAGTCCCTCAAAGACCTAGGAGAGAAGGTCAGTGCGGCGGACAAGGACGCGGTGGAGTCCGGGATTCGCGATTTGGAGGCGGCGGTAAAGGGCGACGACAAGGCGGCGATCACGGCCAAGACGGAGGCTTTGACGCAGGTCACCCATAAGTTGACAGAGCAGCTGTACGCGCAGACGCAGGGCGGCGGGGCTCAGGGTGAGTCAGGACCGGCCGGTGGAAATGCTGGGTCCGACAACGTTGTGGACGCCGAGTTTGAGGAAGTCAACGACAACCGTCGCGACAAGTAACGCTGGCGCGGGCGGACGGAGGCGCAGGCCGATGTTGACGCCTGTGCCTTTGTTCTTTTAAGGTCGCCGTTTTCGCAGTGCGGGCGTATGACAACGAAACGAGATTATTACGAAGTCCTTGGGGTGTCGCGCGGCGCCGACGATGCGGAGATTAAAAAGGCGTATCGCCGGATGGCCATGAAGTGTCACCCCGATCGCAACGCCGGCGATAAGGGTGCCGAGGCGGCGTTTAAGGAGTGTCAGGAGGCCTACGAGGTTCTGGGAGACTCCCAAAAGCGCGCCGCCTATGATCAGTTTGGCCATGCCGGCGTAGACAATGCAGCAGGCGGCGGGGGGTTTTATGGCGGCGGTGCGGCGGGCTTCGCCGACATCTTCGGTGACGTCTTTGGGGATATCTTCGGCGGGGGGGGCGCGGGCGGTCGGCGCGCGAGCCAGGCTTATCGCGGGGCTGATGTTCGTTTTAGCCTCGATCTCTCCTTGGAAGACGCCGTAAACGGCACTGAGGCCCGGATCCGAGTTCCGACCATGGCGACGTGCGAGCTGTGCCATGGGTCGGGTGCACGCGCTGGCAGCACCGCGGCGACCTGTCCTACCTGTGGCGGTCACGGCCAGGTGCGGATGCAGCAAGGCTTCTTCTCGATTCAACAGACCTGTCCGAACTGTCGCGGCAGCGGGCGCGTCATCACCCAGCCATGCGTTGAATGTCGCGGTGAGGGGCGAGCAAGGCGCGCTAAGACCTTGTCGGTGACCATACCGGCGGGCGTCGACGAAGGGGATCAGATTCGGGTCAGTGGCCAAGGGGACGCGGGCGAGAGCGGGGGCCCGGCCGGTGACCTCTATGTCCAGGTTAAACTCAGACCCCACCCGTTCTTTCGGCGCGAACAAGACGACTTGTATTGCAAGGTCCCAGTCAGTTTCGGCACTGTGGTGTTGGGCGGCGAGATCGAAGTCCCGACCCTGAGTGGGCGCATGACTCTGAAGATTGGACCCGAGACCCAGACCGATAAGGTCTTCCGTATCCGTGGCAAAGGGGTGAAGAACGTGCGCACCGGGCATGTCGGCGACCTCTTCTGCCAGGTCACAGTGGAGACCCCCGTGAAGCTCACGCGTGCCCAACGCGAGTTGCTGGAGAACTTTGAGCGGTCGTTGCGCGAAGGCGCGGAACGGCATAGTCCTGTCGAGCACTCCTGGCTCGACAAGTTGCGCGGATTTTTTGAGCCCAAGGCCTAATAGGGAATAAAGGGCGGCGCGGCTCGTCTCTCTTTGTATCTTTATGGAGGAGTCGCTATGGCGAGTACGCGCAAATTCGATCCGACCAGACGCCGTCTCATTGTGGCCGCCGGTGGTGTGGCCGCTGCTGTGGGCTCAGGTGCGGCCTTCGCCGATTCGGCCGATAGCCTGAACCTCACTTTTCCTGGGCAAAAGGCCAAGCATTTCATCGTGTATCAATTAAACCACCACGAACACGACTATCAGCAGCACATCCTCTCGTCTATCCAGGCCCTCTTACGGCGATATGGGAATAGTATCCATGTTGTCGTGACCTGCTTTGGTCCGGGTATCAGCGTTGTTCTCAAAAAGCCCGTGCGTCCGGTGGCGCGCACGATACGCGAAGGTGTTGCGAGCCTGCACGACTATGGGGTGGAGTTCCACGGTTGCGGCAATACCCTACGGACCCTCAAATTGACGAGAACGGCCCTTCTGCCCTTCGTCACTTACGTAGCTATGGGGGCCGCGGACCTTATGGAACTGCAACACAAGGGTTACGCTTACATCGCCTGGTAGGCTCGGGTCTTAGGCTTAAGCAATCTGACCGCTGCCCGCCTTTTGGGTGTCTCCTGTCAGGGTAGGAGGCCGGCCTGTTCTGACCCAAGCTCGGCTACGAGCTTAAGCCCGGCAGGCCATGCACCGAGGCCGGAGCGGCCGTTGAGGTGGCCCAGGGGTCCTAGGACCGTTAAATAGATGCCCCAATGGTCGGCGACATAGCGGGGTGCGAGCAAGAGAAAAAGGTCGCTCTCGCCTGCTACGACCATGCTGGGAAACGGGAGTCGGGTTAACAATGTCGGTGTAAAGCCTGTCCTCTGAGACGGGAATGTCGGAGCCTCGACGAGCGGGCGCCTTGGACGAAACCCTTGTGGTGCAGCGCTCAGTGAGCGACGAGGCAACACCCCAAGGAGTGGGCGACCAAGATCACGGGCGTGTCGGAGGCACTTAAGGTCTGAAGCCGCGGCTACTTTTTGCAAGGTCCTCGAAAACGCGATCCCGCTGGTCGGTGCCAAACTCGGCATAAGGATCGCTCCCGTGATTCCGCTACCTAGCGGTCCGCCTGGGGTCCCCTCCGCCCGCGCCGTCTCCTGCTGGTTCAGGTCGGCACGTGTCTTGTCGTCCTAGGCACCGGTCTATTGGCCCTATGGCCCATACCCAAAATGGTCGCGTGTTCTTTGTTTCTCGTCAGTGTCGGCGGGTGTCTCACGTGGGCGCGGGGCTTGCGAGGTGGATAGAGCCAGCGGGAGGTCGGGAACAGGGGGTGGTCATCGCCTGCGCGGATCTGGGGTTAGATCTCACGGCAGCCGCGACTATGCATTCGGATTGTCGCTGGTGTGTGGTCGCGTGCGGGCTGACGGCCCTTCTTATTGCGCGCTGGCCGAACCCGCGCGCTTTCATAAGGCCGGGTCGGGTGTTGTCCAAGCGTGCGGAGTCCCGCGTTCCTTTAGTGTTCTCACAGACGCGCCTTTTCGCTATGCTCGCTGTTTGGGTTCCGGGAGACGTTATGAGAATTGCAGTTGCGGGGGCGACGGGGCGCATGGGACAGGCGATACTCACCGCCGTCCTGCAAAGTCCCGGGCTAGTTTTGTCCGGCGCGCTGACGCGTCCTGGGAGCGCGGCTTGTGGCCGTGATGCGGGGCTTCTGGTGGGGACGAGATCGGTCGGAGTCCCGGTATCAGACGTGCCGGCCGCGGTCATAGCCGAGTGCGATGTGCTTATCGATTTTAGCCAACCGCAAGCGACCTTGGAATATGCCGAGCTGTGCGCCGGTCAAGGCAAGCAGGCGGTCATAGGGACCACGGGATTCACCACTGAGGCCCTTGAACGGCTCCGAGTGTTGAGCCGACGGACAGCCTTGGTCGTGGCCGCCAATATGAGCGTGGGTGTGACCTTGGCGCTTCATCTCCTTAGGATTGCAGCGCATGTGGCAGCCGATGCAGACGTCGAGATCTTCGAGGCCCATCACCGGCATAAGCGCGATGCCCCTTCGGGCACAGCCTTGCGTATGGGTGAGGTTGTAGCCGAAGCGCGCGGCCAAAGCCTCAAGGAGGTGGCGGTGTATGACCGGCATCGCCAGCGGGCCGAACGGGTACCGGGGACCATAGGTTTTGCGAGCGTGCGGGCCGGCGGCATCATCGGCGAACATCGGGTGTTTCTGGCTCTACCCACCGAGCGCCTGGAAATTGCCCATGTGGCCGAAAGTCGTGATGTGTTCGCCGAAGGCGCGCTCCGGGCTGCGCGGTTCGTCCGGAGCCAGGCCGCCGGCCTCTTTGACATGCAAGACGTATTAGGGCTTCGTTGATTTCGGAGGGTCGGACCGCTACAATCCGTCCCCAAAAACCCACAGCTAGTGCTGGTTCTTTCAGAGCGGGGGCGGCGAAAAGCAGCTCCCGTTTTTGTGTGTAAACCCTTGTGCGGGAGGTATCTTGGCGCATCCGGCATTGCTTGCTCTTGCGGACGGCACGGTGTTCGTCGGGGAGTCTGTGGGCGCGTTGGGCAGCGCGCAAGGGGAACTGGTCTTCAATACGGCCCTCACAGGCTACCAGGAGATCCTGACCGACCCCTCCTATGCGAGCCAAATCGTCACCCTGACTTATCCCCATATCGGGAATACGGGCATAAACCAGGAGGACATGGAATCGGATCGTGTCTACGCGGCGGGGCTCGTTGTCCGCGATGCCCCCAATCGTTATAGCAACTACCGAGGCCAGAGCGATCTTTCGGGGTTTCTCGAGCGCCAGGGCGTCGTCGCGATAGCCGGCATCGATACCCGCGCCTTAACACGCCGTCTGCGCGAAAAAGGGGCCCAAAACGCGATCATAGTGGCGGGTGAGGGCGCACGTGATCAGGCGGCAGCGCTCGTTCAGGCCCGCGCCTTCCCAGGGCTTGATGGGCTTGATTTGGCTCAGGTGGTGTCGACCGTGGCCCCTTATGTCTGGGATCAAGGCCTCTGGCAGCAAAAGCCCGAGCCGGCGAGTTTTCAGGTCGTGGCCTACGATTACGGCGTGAAGCGCAATATTCTGCGGGCCCTCGCTCAGGCCGGTTGTGCAGTAACCGTCGTCCCTGCGAAGACCCGCGCCGCTCAAGTGCTGGCACGCCGGCCCGATGGGGTGTTTCTCTCCAACGGGCCAGGGGACCCAAAGGCTTGCGGCTATGCCGTCGAGGCGGCAGCGGAACTGGTGGCCGCCGGTATCCCGGTGTTCGGAATCTGCCTTGGCCACCAATTGTTGGCCTTGGCCTTGGGCGGTCGAACCGTCAAAATGAAATTTGGCCATCACGGGGCCAATCACCCGGTTCTGGATGTGGATTCGGGGCGCGTGCTGATCACGAGCCAGAACCATGGGTTTGCGGTTGACGAGGCCACTCTTCCAAACACCTTGCGAGTGACTCATCGATCGCTCTTTGATGGGTCCATCCAAGGGCTTGCCCATATCGATCGGCCGGTGTTTTCCTTCCAGGGTCATCCCGAGGCGAGCCCTGGCCCCCACGATGTGGCGCCGCTGTTCGCACGGTTTGCGGCGCTCATGCGCTCGATGCGCGCACCACAGTAGGGGCCATCATGCCGAAGAGAAAAGACATTCAAAGCGTACTCATTATAGGCGCGGGTCCTATCATCATAGGCCAGGGCTGCGAGTTCGATTACTCCGGGGCCCAGGCCTGTAGGGCCCTTAAGGAGGAGGGACTGCGGGTCATTCTGGTGAACTCGAACCCAGCCACGATCATGACCGATCCGGATTTGGCCGACGCGACATACATCGAGCCGATCAACTGGCGGGTTCTCGAACGGATTATCGCCCACGAGAGACCCGATGCCTTGTTGCCGACCATGGGGGGACAAACGGCCCTGAATTGTGCCCTGGACCTGGATCGAGAGGGGGTTCTTGAGCGTTTCGGGGTACGTATGATCGGCGCTTCCAAGGCCGCCATCGATAAGGCCGAGGATCGCGAGCTGTTCAAAAAGGCGATGGAGTCGATCGGTCTTAACGTCGCGAAAGGAGCCATCGCCCACAGTCTAGAAGAGGCCTTGCAGGTCCATGCTCTAGTCGGCTTTCCGGCCATTATCCGTCCGTCGTTTACGCTTGGCGGCAGTGGCGGCGGGATTGCGTACAACCGGGAAGAGTTTATGCAGCTCTGCGAGCGTGGCTTGGATGCCTCGCCCACCCATGAATTGCTCATTGAAGAGTCCATCATTGGCTGGAAAGAATTCGAGATGGAGGTCGTGCGCGACCGCCTCGACAATTGCATTATTGTGTGCGCGATCGAGAATGTCGATCCGATGGGTGTGCATACCGGCGATTCGATCACGGTGGCCCCTGCCCAAACTCTCACCGATAAAGAGTACCAGCGCATGCGCGAAGCGAGTATCGCCGTGCTGCGCGAGATCGGGGTCGAGACTGGTGGCTCGAATGTGCAATTCGCCATCAATCCCAAAGATGGTCAGATGATCGTCATCGAAATGAACCCACGGGTCTCGCGCTCCTCAGCGCTCGCCTCGAAGGCCACGGGTTTTCCTATAGCGAAGGTCGCGGCGAAGCTTGCGATTGGCTACACCTTGGACGAACTGAGAAATGAGATCACCGGTAAAGCGACGCCGGCCTCGTTTGAGCCGAGTATCGACTACGTCGTGACCAAGATTCCGCGCTTCACGTTTGAGAAGTTTCCGAAGGCCGATGCCGTTTTGACAACCCAGATGAAGTCGGTGGGCGAGGTCATGGCGATCGGTCGGACGTTTCAAGAATCCTTGCAGAAGGCCTTACGTAGCCTAGAGATCGGCAGCTACGGATTCGAGCCGCGCATGGACAAAGCCGGTGATCCTAAGGTCGCCCGCGACCGTCTGATACAGGAGCTGAAGATCCCGGGGGCGGAACGCTTGTGGTATGTCGCAGACGCTTTGCGCTGGGGCTTTTCAGTCGACGAGGTCTGCGATCTGACGCACATGGATCCGTGGTTCGTGGCCCAGATCGCCGAGATCGTAGCCGTCGAAGGAGAGATCGAACAACAGACGGTCCAGAGGCTTTCCGACGATACCGGGGCGCAAGTCCTTAGGAGTTGGAAACGCCGCGGGTTTTCCGATCAGAGGATCGGGACCTTGCTTGGGGTCGCGGAGGCGTGGGTCAGATCCTTCCGGCATCAGCATGGCGTCCGGCCGGTCTATAAGCGGGTCGATTCGTGTGCGGCTGAGTTTGCCTCGGCCACCGCCTATATGTATTCCACTTACGACGAGGAGTGCGAAGCGGCTCCCGAAGCGCGCGCCAAGGTCATGGTGCTAGGCAGTGGTCCGAATCGTATCGGCCAAGGGATAGAGTTCGACTACTGCTGTGTGCACGCATCGATGGCGTTGCGCGAAAGCGGCTACCAGACCATCATGGTCAATTGTAATCCCGAGACGGTGTCGACCGACTACGATATTTCGGATCGCCTGTACTTCGAGCCGCTCACACTCGAAGACGTATTGGAGATTACCCATCTTGAAAAACCCGTCGGGGTTATCGTTCAGTATGGCGGTCAGACGCCGCTTAAGCTCGCGGAAGGGCTGGAGGCGAACGGCGCGCCGATAGTGGGCACGAGTCCTGCGTCCATAGATCTTGCCGAGGATCGCGGTCGTTTCCAGCGGCTGATCGTGGAATTAGGACTCTTACAGCCGCCCAATCGGATAGCGACCGATGCCGAGGAGGCTGTGGCGCTCGCCGACGAAACCGGTTACCCGCTGGTCGTCCGTCCCTCTTATGTTCTCGGAGGGCGGGCCATGGAGATCTGTCACAACCGCGAGGATCTCGAGGTGTATATGCGGCTTGCGGTCAAGGTGTCGCAGGATAGCCCTATTCTCCTTGATCGCTTTTTGAGCGATGCCATTGAGGTCGATGTGGACGCGGTCTGTGACGGGAAAGAGGTCGTAATCGGCGGGATCATGGAGCATATTGAAGAGGCCGGTGTGCATTCGGGGGATTCCGCTTGCTCGTTACCGCCGTTTAGCTTATCGAAGGCTTTGCAAGACGAGTTGCGGCGGCAGACCGTAGTTCTTGCCAAGGCCTTGAGCGTCGTCGGCCTTATGAATGTGCAGTTTGCGATCAAAGACCAGGATGTGTATGTGCTCGAGGTCAACCCGCGGGCCTCGCGGACTATACCGTACGTGTCCAAGGCCACCGCCCGGCCACTTGCAAAGATCGCGGCCCGCGCCATGATGGGAATCTCGCTCGCCGCGCAAGGGGTCGTATCGGAGATCGTTCCCGCCTACTATTCCGTCAAGGAAGCGGTGTTCCCGTTTATTAAGTTTCCCGGCGTCGATACGGTCCTGGGACCGGAAATGAAATCCACCGGTGAAGTAATGGGTATCGGGCGCAGCTTCGGCGAGGCATTTGCCAAGTCGCAGATCGCGGCTGGGGCGGCCATCCCCAAGGCCGGGCGGCTTTTCATTAGCGTACGCGACCGCGACCGGGTGTTTGCGGTTACGATCGCTCGTTATTTTTCGGAGCAGGGATTCGAACTCTTGGCGACCCGCGGAACGGCTGCGGCACTTGCGGCTGAAGGCCTAGTGGTGCGAGCGGTCAATAAGGTGTCTGAGGGCCGGCCGCATATCGTGGACATGATTAAAAATGATGAGATCGATATCATTGTTAACACGGTTGCCGATAAGCAAAGCTGGGCCGACTCTTATCTCATTCGCCGCGAGGCGTTACAGCATAAGGTGACCAACTATACGACGCTCGCAGCCGCCCGGGCCGCGTGCGAAGCGCACGGGAAGATGCAGGAGTTCGAGGTGCATTGTTTGCAGGATTTGCACAAGGAGATTCGCCATGACTAAAGTTCCTCTCACGGTGAGCGGTGCCGAAAAGCTTAAGGCTGAGTTACACCGGCTGAAGACCGTGGAGCGACCGCGCATCATTCAGGCCATTGCCGAGGCTCGGGCCCACGGCGACCTTTCGGAGAATGCGGAGTATCATGCCGCTAAAGAGCAGCAAAGTTTTACCGAAGGACGCATCAAGGATGTGGAGGCCAAGCTTGGTAACGCCCAGGTCATTGATCCGCTTACGGTCAATGCCGGGGGGCGCGTGGTCTTTGGGGCGACCCTGGATCTGTTCGAGGAAGAGGGTCAGCGCGAGGTGACCTACCAGATCGTGGGTGATGACGAGGCCGATATCAGCGCGGGCAAGATCTCCATCAGTTCGCCGATTGCACGCGCCTTGATAGGGAAAGAATCCGGCGCTGTAGTCGAGGTCCGGGTGCCCGACGGGACTCGCCAGTACGAGATCTTAAATGTCCGCTACGTCTAGCGTAGGTCCGGTGCGCCGCTTCCAAGGATCGCTGCGGGTCATCGCCGCGTTATGGATCGGGGGCCTATGGACTTTGGCCTGCGCCGTGGTCCCGCTCCTCTTTTGGCGTTTTCCGCAGGTGGTGGCCGGCGGCTTGGCAGGCGACCTTTTCGGCTTGTGGCAGGGTTTGGGGCTTGTGTGTGGTGGTCTTGTGGTCGCGGGGGTCCGCGGGCATAGCCGTCCGTGGCCGGCGGTAGCCTGGGCCACTTGGCTACTTGACGCCATTTTTGAGTTGCTCATACTGCCCATCATGGCGTTTTTACGTTCTCAGCCGAGCTTCGGTCCGCGGGCCCCGACCTGGGGTCTCTTCATGGGGCTTCATGGCTTGGCGACTGCGGTATACTTGACCGAAGGTGTGCTCGGTTTGGCGCTGATCGCCCGCGCCCTCTAGAGGGCATATGGCTCGCAACCGCTGGATGGCTGAGCATTTTTCGGATCCCTACGTCAAACGGGCGCAGGCAGAGGGCTATCGGTCGCGGGCGCTCTTTAAGCTCCAAGAGATTGATGCCCAGGATCGTCTGATACGCAAAGACAGCATTATTGCCGATCTCGGGAGCGCCCCCGGGGGCTTTTCGCAGTATGCGGCGAGTCGGGTCGGTAAAGCGGGACGGGTCGTGGCCGTGGATCTGCTCCCCATGGAGCCGCTCGCCGGGGTACTTTTTATTCAAGGCGATTTCACCGAACCGCAGTGCTTTGCGGAGGTCCGGGCGGCCCTTGGGGACCGCGTTGATCTTGTAATTTCCGATATGGCCCCCAATATAAGTGGCGTTGGGACCTCGGATCAGGCCAAGGCAATAGGACTCGCCGAGATGGCTTTGGACTTTGCCGGATTGTGTTTGGTCACCGAGGGCCGCTGTCTCATCAAAGCTTTTCAGGGTGCCGGATTTGCGGAGTTGTTGGCCGACATGCGGCATCGATTCAAACGGGTGGTTACGCGCAAACCGCCGGCGTCGCGCCCCCGTAGCCCCGAGGTTTACCTCCTCGGAACCGGGTTGCGGCCAGTTGTGTCGGGACCGGAGTCGTAGGAGAATGGCGGCAGGCGCGTCCTTTGGGGCGCACGAGGTTACATTTTGAATAATCTAGCAAAAAATCTCCTGCTATGGCTCATCATCGCCATAGTCCTTATGTCCGTCTTTAACAGCTTCGGCCATCATCATGCGGCTGTCCGCTCGATCGATTTTTCACGATTCATCAATCACGTGAAGCAGGGCCAAGTTGGGCACGTGGTGATTAAGGGCCACAATATCTCGGGCGTAACCAAGACCGGCCAACACTTCCAGACCTATGCCCCCACGGACTCGGGCTTGATTGATCAGCTTCTCAATAACGGCGTGAGCGTCAACGCGAAGCCGCCGGCGCAGCAGTCCTTGCTCCTGCAGATATTTATCAACTGGTTCCCCTTGCTGTTGTTTGTCGGTGTGTGGATCTTCTTTATGCGCCAGATGCAAGGCGGCGGTGGTGGGCGCAGCGCCATGAGTTTTGGCAAAAGCAAGGCGCGCATGCTGACTGAGGACACCAATAAGGTGACCTTTGACGATGTAGCCGGGGTCGAAGAGGCGAAGGAAGAAGTGGGGGAACTGGTCGAGTTCCTGCGCGACCCAACCAAGTTTCAAAAGCTCGGGGGCCGCATCCCGCGCGGCGTCTTGATGACTGGTAGCCCGGGAACCGGTAAGACGCTTCTTGCCAAGGCCATCGCCGGCGAGGCGAAGGTTCCCTTTTTCTCGATCTCGGGTTCGGATTTCGTGGAGATGTTTGTCGGGGTGGGCGCTTCTCGAGTTCGCGATATGTTCGATCAAGCCAAAAAGCATGCCCCTTGCATCATCTTCATAGACGAAATTGATGCCGTGGGCCGGCAGCGCGGGGCGGGTTTGGGGGGTGGCCACGACGAGCGCGAACAAACTTTGAATCAGTTGTTGGTCGAGATGGACGGCTTCGAGGGCAGCGAAGGTGTGATCGTCATCGCTGCGACCAACCGGCCGGACGTGCTGGATCCGGCGCTTTTGCGTCCCGGCCGCTTCGATCGCCAAGTATATGTACCGCTTCCAGACATCAGGGGCCGGGAACAGATTATTCGTATTCATATGCGCAAAGTCCCGGTGGCTGATGATGTCATGCCGAATATTCTCGCGCGTGGCACCCCCGGATTTTCGGGAGCGGATCTGGCCAATCTCGTCAACGAGGCGGCCTTGTTCGCGGCTCGTGGCAGCAAACGCCTCGTGGAGATGCGCGATTTTGAGTTAGCGAAGGACAAGATTGTGATGGGGGCCGAGCGCCGCTCCATCGTCATGCCGGAGAAGGAGCGCATCAATACTGCTTATCATGAATCGGGGCATACGGTGGTGGCGCGCATGTTGCCGAATACTGACCCCGTTCATAAGGTGACTATTATTCCCCGCGGGCGCGCTCTTGGCGTCACGATGCAGTTGCCGACTGAGGATCGCTATAGCCATGATCGCGAGTATCTCTTGTCGACGATTGCGGTCCTTATGGCCGGGCGTATCGCCGAAGAGGTCTTTATGCACCAGATGACCACGGGCGCTGCCAATGACTTCGAGCGCGCGACTGAGCTCGCCCGAAACATGGTGAGCCGCTGGGGTATGAGCGACCGCCTCGGGACCCGCGTCTATGGCGAGAACCAGAGCGAGGTTTTCCTGGGGCGCGATGTCACGACCCATAAGAATCTGAGTGACGCCACGGCCCAGCTGGTCGATGCGGAGATCCGACGCATAGTGGATGAGCAGTACGGGCGTGCGCGGCGGATCATCGAGGCCAACAAAGATAAGATCGAGACGATGGCCGGCACGTTGCTCGAGTGGGAGACGCTCGACACCGATCAGATCAACGATATTATGGAAGGCCGCAAGCCGCAGCCTCCTTATGGCTTCAGTGACACCCCGAGCGAGGGCGACAGCACTGACAACACCCAGGCGTCTAGCCGGACGCGCGTCAATCCACGCATGGATTCCCCGGCGGGTGAATCTCGGTAGGGCGTGATGGTCTTGGCGATGCGCTCGGCATCATGGCTGCGGTCCGATAACCGCGTGACGATTATGGGTATCCTGAACGTGACCCCCGATTCCTTTTCGGACGGGGGTCTTTTTTTGGGTCCCGATAAGGCGCTTGAGCGCGCTCGCCTACTCATCGAGGCGGGCGCCGACATAGTGGACGTGGGCGGCGAATCCACCCGCCCGGGGGCAACCCCTGTGAGCCGTGATGAGGAGTGCGCTCGAGTCATTCCGGTCATCGCCGCAATTCGGTCACGGTTCGCCGTGCCCTTGTCCGTGGATACTTCGGACCCGATCGTGATGGCCGAGGCCGTTGGCGCCGGGGCCGACTTCATTAACGATGTCCGGGCCCTCACGCGCCCGGGAGCTCTTGAGGCGGCCGTGCGCCTTAAGGTGCCAGTTTGTCTGATGCACAGCCGGGCTGAGCGAGGCATGATGCAAGTGGCGAGCGAGACTACGGATGTCGTGGTCGATGTGCGGACGTACTTGATAGAGCGGTTGGCGGCTTGTGTGGCAGCAGGTCTTGATCGCCAACACATTGTTGTTGATCCGGGGTTTGGTTTTGGAAAAAACCTTGCGGAGAACGCAGCACTCCTGCGCGCCTTGCCCGAGTTCGTGGCCTTGGCCCCAGTGCTTATCGGAGTGTCGCGCAAAAGGATGGCCGGGGAACCGCTAGGTTTACCGGTCGGTGAACGCTTACACAGCAGTATCGCGCTGGCGCTCGCGGCCATCCAGGCTGGTGCGCGGATCGTGCGGGTGCACGATGTGCGGGAGACCCGGGAGGCGGTGCGCATGTGGGAATGGCTATACGAACCTAAGGGGTGGGTCGCGTGAAACGGCAATACTTTGGAACGGATGGGATTCGCGGGCGCGTAGGTGAGGACCCGATCACCCCGGAACGGGTTTTGAAGCTCGGATGGGCGGCGGGCCGCGTGCTCTTGGGCCAAGGGGATGACCGGGGCTCGGTGCTTATCGGTAAGGATACCCGCATCTCTGGTTATCTTCTGGAGTCCGCCCTCGAGGCGGGTTTATCGGCGGCCGGCGCCGATATTCGCTTGATTGGGCCCATGCCAACGCCCGGCGTGGCCTATCTTACGCGCACGTCCCGGGCTCAAGCAGGCATTGTGATTAGCGCCTCGCATAACCTTTACGAAGACAATGGTATTAAGTTTTTTTCGTCGCAAGGCACCAAGCTTGCAGATGAAATCGAGTGCGCGATTGAGGCCATGATGCGCAAGCCCATGCGTACAGTAACGTCTGCGGAACTCGGCAAGGTCAAGCGCTTTGCCGACGCGCCCGGGCGCTATATCGAGTTTTGTAAGAGCGCTTTCCCCTATCGGCTCGACCTCGAGGGCCTAAAGATCGTCGTCGACTGCGCCCACGGCGCTGCCTACCAGATCGCCCCACATGTCTTTGGGGAGTTAGGCGCGGAGGTGGTTGCCATAGCGAACGCGCCCGACGGCTTTAATATCAATCGCGAATGTGGATCGACCTATCCCCAAACCCTGCGCCAAGCGGTGCTTACCCATCAGGCGGACATCGGTATTGCACTTGACGGGGATGGCGACCGGGTCATTCTGGTCGACCACCGCGGCGAGCTGATCGATGGTGATCGTATCCTGTATATCATTGCCACTCATCGCAAGTGCTCGGGCGTTCCCGTCGCTGGGGTCGTGGGGACACTTATGACTAATGTCGGGCTCGAGCAGGCCTTAAGGCAGGCCGAGATACCGTTTCAAAGGGCCGCCGTGGGCGACCGCTATGTTATGGCGATGCTCGCTCAGGCCGGTTGGGATTTGGGCGGTGAGGCCTCGGGTCATGTGATTTGTCTCGATAAGAGTACGACTGGCGATGGGATCATCGCGGCACTTCAAGTGTTAGCAGCAGTACGCGAATCCGGCCGTACCCTGGCTGAGCTCGCCTCCGGGATGCAAGTCTTCCCGCAGACGATCGTGAACGTCACCTTGGCGCGTGGACTATCGGCTTTGGATGTGGTCAAGACGCCGCGGGTCGTGAGCGTCTTGAGGGAGGTAGAGCGTGAGCTCGGTGACCGTGGGCGCGTGGTCTTGAGGCCTTCCGGAACCGAACCCGTGGTTCGTGTCATGGTGGAGGCCGCAGACGCCGGTACCGTGGCGCGGCTCAGTGAGTATTTGGCGGCAGCCGTGACCGAGGCGGCGGCCGGTGCTGCGGTAGCGTGACGCGCGCGGGCCCTTTCGCGGCTCTCGCTTCCCCGGGTCCCTAAATTGCTTTCAGCCCTGCATGCCGGTAACATCGGCGGCCGTTCGACGAGCACAGGAGGGCGCATGCGGCAATCTTTGGTGATGGGTAACTGGAAGATGAACGGCCGACGCGACCAAGTGCGGGCTTTGTTCGCGGCTCTCGAGGAGGAGTTGGCCCAGCTTTCCGCGGTCGAAGTAGCGGTGTGCCCCCCTTATCCGTTTCTGGCCCTTGTTGACGACGGGCGCCGCAAGGCCTCGGGCATTGGTTTGGGCGCTCAGAACCTGAGCCTGTATTCCGATGGCGCGTACACAGGAGAGGTCTCCGGTGAGATGCTGCGCGACATGGGCTGTGAGTTTGCTATCATAGGACACTCGGAACGTCGCGCGCTTTTTTCCGAGACCAACGAGGTGGTGGCGAAAAAGTTTATCCGGGCGCGCGCCGCCGGACTGGTACCGGTCTTGTGTGTCGGCGAAAGTGCGGCCGACCGTGACGCGAATCGGACGGAAGAGGTCGTGAGGGCCCAACTGGCGGCGGTCTTTCAGGACGGGGGCCGCGAGGCATTCCGTCAGGCCGTGGTCGCCTACGAGCCCGTGTGGGCCATTGGCACGGGTCGGGCCGCGAGTCCCGCCGAGGCCCAGAAGGTGCACGCGTTTATACGTCAGACTATAGCCAAGCACGACCCGGAAGCGGCCGCCACCTTGCGCATCTTGTACGGCGGTAGCGTAAAGGCGCAGAATGCGCGGGAATTATTTGCCCAGGACGATATCGACGGCGGTTTGATAGGCGGGGCCGCCTTGAACGCCATCGAGTTTGCAGGGATATGTCGGGCCGCTTGCGGCGCCAGCTAAAGGTCATTTATGACAGTGTTTTTGGTGGTTTTACAGGTGTTGGTGGCGCTGGCCTTGATCGGGATCGTTCTTGTGCAGCATGGCAAGGGCGCGGACATGGGGGCGTCTTTTGGTGGCGGTTCTTCGCAGACCCTCTTTGGCTCCCGGGGTTCTTCCACCTTCTTGAGCCATGTGACCGCGGTGCTCGCCACTGTGTTTTTTGTCACGAGTTTAGCGCTGGCCTATTTCTCCGCGCATCCGCGTTCCGCGCAGAGCGTCACAGAGGTTATCAAGCCCGCGGGGCCCGCAGCGCCGGCCCCGCAATCTCTCCCCACTGTTCCTAAGGCCCCGTCGGGACAGAAGAGGCCGTAAGATAGGACAGTTCAGGAGAGTGATCGAGTTCGCCGAAGTGGTGGAATTGGTAGACACGCCGTCTTGAGGGGGCGGTGGCGCAAGCTGTGCGGGTTCGAGTCCCGCCTTCGGCACCAGTTTTTCCTCGTTGTCGGGCCACCCAAAGCCCGGCTAAATGCTTGAAATAGAATAAATCTATGGCTCAGGACGCGGCTTGACTTGCGCGCGTGCCGATGCCTAGACTAGCCGACCCGGTTATTCACCAGGGGTCGCACGATGGCTAGGACTTTGAGGGAAGGGGATGTTACAGAATTATCTACCCATTCTAATTTTTATTGGCATCGGGATCCTCGTCGGCGTCTTGCCGATGGCGCTTGGCCGCTTACTTGCCCCCCATCGTCCGGACGCCGCTAAACTATCGGCGTATGAGTGTGGTTTCGAGGCCTTTGAAGATTCGCGCATGAAGTTCGATGTGCGCTATTACCTCGTTGCCATTCTCTTCATCGTCTTCGATCTCGAGATTGCCTTTTTGTTCCCGTGGGCCGTGGCTTTAAAACAAATCGGCCGACCAGGGTTTGTGGCCATGGTCATTTTTTTGGGAATCTTGGTCGTCGGATTTATCTATGAGTGGATGAAGGGAGCGCTGGAATGGGAGTAGAGGGCGTTCTCGATAAGGGCTGGGTCGTGACATCGGCGGACAAGATTATCAATTGGACGCGCACGGGATCGCTGTGGCCGATGACGTTTGGTTTGGCGTGCTGTGCGGTTGAGATGATGCACGCTGGGGCCTCACGCTATGACTTGGACCGCTTCGGTGTTTTGTTTCGTCCAAGCCCCCGACAGTCGGACGTGATGATCGTGGCCGGAACGTTGGTGAATAAGATGGCCCCGGCCTTGCGGAGAGTCTATGACCAGATGGCCGAGCCGCGTTGGGTTATTTCTATGGGCTCCTGCGCCAACGGAGGTGGTTATTATCATTATTCTTATTCGGTCGTCCGCGGATGCGACCGCATCGTTCCTGTAGACGTCTATGTGCCGGGGTGCCCGCCGACGGCGGAAGCGCTTCTCTACGGCATCATCCAACTTCAGAACAAGATTCGGCGCACGAACACGATCGCGCGCTGAGAACGGATCAAGGCTCCCCCTTATTATGACCACGCACGAGGCCTTCCTCGACTACGCCCAAAAAACGCTCGGCGCGGCTGTCGTGGCGTCAAAGATCGAGCATGACGAGGTGACCCTCGAGATCGCCCGCGACAGTTGGGTCGACGCCTGCCTCATACTGCGCGCAGACGGCGGCTTTGCCTTCGAGCAGTTGATCGATCTCTGTGGGGTCGATTACCTTTCGTACAAGGAACAAGAGCTCCGCGGCCCGC
Source organism: Pseudomonadota bacterium (assembly GCA_021795255.1). The sequence continues at coordinate 16,913 of JAJYPQ010000002.1, read as the reverse complement.
GGTTTGCGGTGGTTGTGCACTTGCTGTCGCTCAAGAACAACAGGCGTTTGCGCATGCGCACGTTTCTGGCCGATGATCAGCCGGTTCTGGCCTCTCTGGTCCCGGTTTGGGCGTCCGCCGACTGGTACGAACGGGAGGCCTTCGATCTTTTTGGCGTGGTCTTTACTGGTCATAAGGACTTGCGCCGCCTCTTGACCGATTATGGGTTCGTGGGGCACCCCTTTCGCAAGGACTTTCCGTTGAGCGGACGGGTGGAGATGCGCTATGACCCGGAAAAAAAGCGCGTCGTCTACGAGCCGGTCAGTATCGAACCACGCATTCTGGTGCCACGAGTGATTCGCGAGGAGGGCTACGGTGGCAGAGATTCGTAATTACACCATGAACTTCGGGCCACAGCATCCTGCGGCCCATGGGGTTCTGCGCCTAGTTTTGGAGCTGGATGGCGAGGTGATTGAGCGCGCCGATCCGCATATCGGGCTTTTGCATCGGGCGACTGAGAAACTCGCAGAAAGTAAACCCTATAACCAATCGATCCCGTACATGGATCGTCTGGACTACGTGTCCATGATGTGCAACGAACACGCCTACGTCATGGCGCTCGAAAAACTCTTGAAGGTCGATGTCCCGGTTCGGGCCCAGTACATTCGGGTCATGTTCGACGAGGTGACCAGAATTTTGAATCATCTGCTATGGCTCGGGGCGCATGCCCTCGACATTGGGGCCATGACCGTTTTTCTGTATGCATTTCGCGAACGCGAAGACTTGATGGATGTGTACGAGGCTGTTTCGGGAGCGCGTTTGCACGCGGCTTATTATCGGGTAGGAGGGGTGTACCGCGATCTTCCCGACACGATGCCGCACTACAGCGTCTCCCGCTGGCATGATCAGAAAGATGTGGAGCGCATGAATGCCAATCGCCAAGGCAGCCTGCTCGATTTCCTGGCCGACTTCTGTCAGCGCTTCCCGGGCTATGTGGACGAATACGAGACCCTGCTCACGGACAATCGCATCTGGAAACAGCGTACGGTCGGAATTGGTGTGGTGACGCCCGAGCGCGCTCTGCAATTGGGTTTCACGGGCCCGATGCTGAGGGGATCCGGCGTGGAGTGGGATTTGCGCAAAAAGCAGCCTTATGAAGTCTACGATCAGCTCGATTTTGATATACCGGTGGGCGTCAATGGCGATTGCTATGACCGCTATCTCGTGCGCGTCGAGGAGATGCGCCAATCAAACCGCATCGTCTCGCAATGCATAGACTGGCTGCGTAAAAACCCAGGCCCTGTGATTGTTGCCGATCATAAGATTGTGCCGCCTTCGCGCGAGGAGATGAAGCGCGACATGGAGTCGCTGATCCATCATTTTAAGCTCTTTACCGAAGGCTATTCGGTGCCGGAGGGTGAAGCCTATGCCGCCATCGAGCACCCTAAGGGGGAGTTTGGGATTTATATGGTTTCGGACGGAGCCAATAAGCCCTTCCGGCTGAAGATCCGTGCCCCGGGCTTTCCCCATCTCGCGGCCTTAGATGAAATGGCTCGTGGGCACATGATAGCGGATGTCGTCGCTATCATCGGGACTCAAGATATCGTGTTCGGCGAGATTGACCGGTAGGGTTTATGCTGTCTAAAGAGTCGCTAGCGAAGATTGACCTGGAAGTGGCCAAATACCCGCCCGAGCATAAGCAGTCAGCGGTTATCGCGGCTTTGCATATCGCCCAGGACGAGCACGGTTGGCTCAGTGTCCCGCTCATGGATTGCGTCGCGGACTTGCTGGGCATGCGTCCGATCCTGGTCTATGAGGTCGCAAGTTTCTATTCGATGTACGATTTGAAGCCGGTCGGACGTCATAAGATTTCGGTATGCACGAACATTTCCTGCCTCTTGCGGGGTAGTGACGATATTGTGGCGCATTTGAAGCAGCGACTTGGTATAGGTTTTGGCGAAACGACGGGCGACGGGCGGTTTACGCTGAAAGAGGTGGAGTGTCTCGCGGCCTGCGGTGGCGCGCCCATGTTTCAGATAGGCAAGACTTACTACGAAAACCTGACACCCGCTCGTGTCGATGAAATCCTTGCAGGTTTGGAGTGACGATGGCCAACGAAGTGTGCTTACCTCACCGGCATCATGACCGTCCTTGGGCCTTGGATGCATACGAGGGTGAAGGTGGTTACGAGGCATGGCGCCGGATCTTGAGGGAAAAGACGCCTCCGGACGAGATTATCACCGAGATCAAGAAGTCAGTGCTGCGAGGCCGCGGGGGCGCTGGCTTTCCGACTGGACTCAAATGGAGCTTCATGCCGCGCAGCGCCCCAGGCCAGAAGTACATCGTCTGTAATTCCGACGAGGGCGAGCCGGGCACATTCAAGGATCGCGACATCCTCCGCTATAACCCCCACGCCCTCATCGAGGGGATGGCGATAGCCGGCTACACGATCGGAGCGACCATCGGCTATAACTACGTTCGTGGCGAGTTCCACGAGCCCATAGAACGCTTCGAGGAGGCCTTAGCCGAAGCTCGGGCCGCGGGTTTTATCGGAAAAAATATCCAGGGTTCGGGTATTGATTTCGAACTGTTTACGCACTCCGGGGCGGGCGCCTATATCTGCGGCGAGGAGACAGCGCTGCTTGAATCTTTAGAGGGTAAAAAGGGGCAGCCACGCTTTAAGCCCCCGTTCCCGGCGAGTTACGGTTTGTATGGCCGCCCCACCACCATTAATAACACTGAGACGCTTGCATCCGTGCCCGCGATTCTGCGTCACGGGGGCCAGTGGTTCCTAGGACTTGGCAAACCGAATAACGGTGGCCCCAAGATTTTTTCCGTGTCAGGGCATGTCAACCGCCCAGGAAACTACGAGGTCCCCTTGGGTACGCCGTTCGCCGAGCTGCTTGAGATGGCCGGCGGCGTCTGGCATGGCCGGAAGTTGAAGGCCGTCATCCCGGGCGGCTCTTCGGTTCCGGTCCTCCGCGGGGAGGTGATGATGGATCTCACTATGGACTACGACGCTCTGTCCAAGGCCGGCAGTATGCTCGGGGCGGGATCTGTCATTATCATGGACGATTCCACATGCATGGTGCGGGCGCTGGAGCGCATCTCACATTTTTATTACGAAGAGTCCTGCGGCCAGTGCACGCCGTGTCGGGAAGGGACAGGCTGGCTTGCGCGGGTATTGCACCGCATCGAGCACGGCGAGGGCCGCGCTAATGACCTTGATCTGCTCGTCGACATGGCAAAAAAGATAGAAGGGCGCACGATCTGTGCCCTGGGCGACGCTGCCGCCCTACCAGTCGTCAGTTTCATCAAGAATTTCCGCGAGGAGTTCGAGTACCACATTCAGCACCAGCGCTGTCAAGTTACGCTTGCAGCCTAAGCAGCGCAGGGGGAGCCCATGCTACATATAGAGATCGACGGCAAAAAGCTCGTGGTAGAAGAGGGGGCCATGGTGATTGAGGCCGCCGAGGCGGCGGGAATCTATATTCCCAGGTTTTGCTATCACAAGAAGCTGTCGGTCGCAGCCAATTGCCGGATGTGCCTCGTGGAAGTGGAGAGGGTCGCGAAGCCAGTTCCGGCCTGTGCGACACCGGTGACCGAAGGGATGCGGGTCTTTACGCGTTCGGAAAAAACCGCGGGCGCGCAAAAGGGGGTTATGGAGTTTCTGCTGATCAACCATCCCCTGGATTGCCCGATTTGCGATCAGGGCGGCGAATGCGAGTTGCAAGACCTTGCCGTGGGCTACGGGCGGGACGTGTCGCGCTATCAAGAAGCCAAGCGCATCGTCAAGGACCAGGACCTCGGTCCGTTCATTGCGACCGATATGACGCGCTGTATCCAATGCACACGCTGCGTACGATTCGGGCAGGAGATCGGTGGCATGATGGAGCTTGGCGCGACTGGGCGTGGCGAACACATGCGCATCGGGACCTACGTCGAATCGACAGTCGATTCTGAGTTGTCCGGGAACATGATTGACCTCTGTCCCGTGGGCGCCTTGACTTCAAAGCCGTTTCGCTATTCGGCGCGTTCCTGGGAGCTTTCCGAGCATGCCTCGATTAGCCCCCACGACTGCGTCGGCGCCAATCTGACCGTCGAGACCCGGCGCAATGTAGTGATGCGCGTGTTGCCCCGCGAAAACGAGGAGGTCAATGAGGTATGGCTGTCCGACCGAGACCGGTTCAGCTATACAGCGCTCAATGGCCCGGATCGCCTAGATGTCCCGATGATGAAAGTCGGTGAGACCTGGGAAGAGGTCGATTGGGACGTGGCCTTAGAGAGGGTCGCCGAGGGCTTGCGTAAGGTCGTGACGAGCCACGGGGCCGAGGCCCTGGGGGCGTTGGCGTCGCCCCAAATCACGGTTGAAGAGGGCTATTTGCTGCAACAGTTAATGCGCGGACTGGGCTCGGAGAACATCGACCATCGTTTGCGGGCCACGGATTTCCGCGACGACGCTGGCGCCCCGCCCTTTCCTTGGCTCGGCCAACGGATTGAGGAGCTGGAGCACAAAGACGCCTTTTTGTTGATTGGTAGTAATATCCGCAAAGACCAGCCCTTACTTGGCCATAGGCTGCGTAAGGCGTTCCTCGATGGAGCCACGATCGGGGTCATAAATCCGCTCGATTTTCCCTTTACGTTTGATGTAGCCGACAAGATCATTGTTTCTCCGAGCCGGATACCCGAGGCCGTGGGCGGACTCGTAAAAGTGGTCGCGGCCCGTATTCGTCGAGACCTGCCGCGGGACGTAGCGCAATTCGTGAGTGGTCTGAACCCAGGCGCCGTCGAGACCCGGATGGCCGAGTGGCTCTGCGCGGCAAGGCGTCCCTCGATTCTCCTGGGACCGCTTGCGGAGCAACACCCACAGGCGGCCCTCATTCGCGCTTTGGCGCAATGCTTAAGCGACCTTACGAAGGCCGTCCTGGGTCATCTGCCCTTGGGGAACTCAGTCGGGGCTTGGCTTGCCGGTGTGGTGCCTCACAGAGGACCCATGGGTGTGCCCAGGTCGAAGCCCGGGCGCAACGCGTTTGCGATGCTAGACGGCAGTCTGAAGGGACTTTTGTTGATCGATGCAGAACCGGTCCGGGACAGTGCGGATGGCGGGCGGTCCTTAGCGGCTTTGCAAGGCGCCGAGTTTGTGGTGTCCTTGTCGGCGTTCCGCTCTGAGGCTTTCGATTACGCCCATATCGTTTTGCCCCTGGCGTCCTTTACCGAGACCGACGGTACTTTTGTAAATGCCGAAGGCCGCTGGCAGTCTTTTGCAGCAGCGGTCGCGCCACGTGCCCAGGCCCGTCCCGGGTGGAAGATTTTGCGGGTCCTGGCCGGGCAGCTTGGGGTAGCGGGTTGTGCAGTGGACTCTACGGACGAGATTCGCACGATTTTAAGGACTACCGCCATTGAACCCAAGGCCCATTATACCCCTGAGCCCTTACCGCCTGCCCCCGTGCCCGCCGCCGAGTTTGAGCGGATTGCGCAGGTCGCGCTTTATGATTCAGATAGTATTGTGCGCCACTCGGATGTTGTTCACAGGAGCAAGGATCATGGCGAGGCGGCCCTCTATCTCAATAAACGGGAAGCGGAAGGCCGCGGGCTCGCCGCGGGCGGAGATGCCCGCGTGACTATGGGGACCGTACAGCTGATCCTGGAGGTACGCATCGATAGCCAGGTTCCCGATGGTGCCGCTTATATTCCCGCGGCCCTGCGATCTACCGCGCTTTTGCCTTTGTCGGGAGCGCTCTCGGTGAGCCGAGCGTAAGGTATGGGATCCTTAGGGGCATTCTGGGTGACTTTTCCTGACTGGTCGCGGATTCTGTTGTGGGATCTCGCGAAGATCGTCGCCATTGTTGTGCCGCTCATGCTGAGCGTCGCCTACCTGACCTTCGCGGAACGCAAGGTCATTAGTTACATGCAGGTTCGAATCGGTCCGAACCGGGTCGGCCCGCGCGGCTGGCTCCAGCCCATCGCCGATGCCTTAAAGCTGCTCTTAAAAGAGATTATTATCCCGACTGGCGCGAATAAGGCCCTATTCGTGTTGGCGCCCGTGCTTGCCATCATGCCAGCCCTTGTCGCTTGGGCGGTCATTCCCTTTACGTCCGGCTTGGTGCTGGCCAATGTCAACGCCGGTCTGTTGTTTGTTTTGGCGGTGACCTCTATGGGGGTCTACGGGGTCGTGATTGCCGGCTGGGCCTCGAATTCCAAGTACGCCTTCTTGGGCTCGCTGCGGTCGGCGGCCCAGATCGTGGCCTATGAGATCGCCATGGGTTTTGCGCTCGTAGGCGTTCTTATGGCAGCTGGTACCCTGAACCTGCGCAAAATCGCCTTGGAACAGTCGGGCGGGTTCTGGCATTGGCTGTTTTTACCACTTTTTCCGCTTTTTATTGTGTATTTCATCTCGGGGGTCGCGGAAACCAACCGTCTCCCCTTTGATGTTGCCGAGGGCGAGTCGGAGATCGTGGCCGGCTTCCATGTCGAGTATTCGGGCATGACCTTCGCGCTCTTCTTTCTCGCTGAATATGCCAATATGATACTGTTGTCGGCGTTGACCACGGTTTTGTTTCTTGGCGGATGGCTGCCGCCGTTCGATTTCGCGCCGTTTACCTGGGTGCCGCCGTTTGTCTGGTTTTTGCTCAAAGTGAGCACCGTGCTGTTCCTGTATCTGTGGCTGCGCGCCACCTTCCCGCGTTACCGCTATGACCAGATTATGCGGCTCGGCTGGAAGGTCTTGATCCCCGTCACTCTCGTTTGGATAGGGGTGATGGGTGCGGTGATATTTTTCACGCCGTGGGCTTTCTTGTTCTATCGGTAGCGGGGCTCCTATGAAAGCGATACGGAAATATCTGCACAGCTTCCTTCTCGTCGAGCTCTTACGGGGTATGGCGCTCACGGGTCGCCATCTCTTTGCCCGCAAAATTACCGTGCAGTATCCGGACGAACGCACGCCCCAGTCGCCGCGGTTTCGGGGACTGCACGCCCTGCGCCGTTACCCCAATGGCGAAGAGCGCTGCATTGCCTGCAAGCTGTGCGAGGCGGTGTGTCCAGCGCTTGCCATCACCATAGACTCAGAGCAGCGCGCCGACGGGACTCGGCGGACGACGCGCTATGACATTGATCTCACAAAATGTATATTCTGCGGATTTTGCGAAGAATCTTGTCCAGTCGATTCGATCGTCGAAACGCGGGTTATCGATTATCATGGCGAGCACCGCGGAGATCTCGTGTACACGAAGGAGATGCTGCTCGCAATCGGCGATAAATACGAGAAAGAGATCGCCGCAGATAGGGCAGCCGATGCCCGCTATCGCTAGAGCCTAGGACCCGACATGACGTTTGAGAGCCTCGTCTTTTATTTTTTTTCGGCCGTACTGCTGTGGTCGGCGGCGATGGTCGTGACTATCCGCAATCCGGTCAAGGCAGCCTTGTTTCTGGTGCTCGCTTTTGTGAGCGCGGCGTCTCTTTGGATGCTGGTGGAGGCCGAGTTTCTCGCGATCGTATTGGTGCTCGTCTACGTGGGTGCCGTCATGGTGCTGTTTCTTTTTGTCGTCATGATGATCGACGTTAATCTGGCCGAGTTACGACAGGGTTTCGGGGACTATCTCCCGCTCGGGGGCTTGGTGGCCGTTCTGATGGTCGTCGAAATGGCGATCGCCGTGGGACCGGCCCAGTTTGGCCTTCACAAAGTTCCCATTCCCAAGGGCTTCGGAGCCCACTATAGCAATACCAGGGTTTTGGGCAGGCTTTTGTATACGGTGTATGTTTATCCATTCGAGATCGCTGCGGTGATTCTTCTGGTCGCGATCATTGCCGCCATTGCCTTGACGATGCGTAGACGACCGGGCACGAAGTATCAGAACCCAGCGCAACAGGTCAATGTCCAGGCGCGCGATCGGCTGCGCATTATTAAGATGCCAACAGAGCATAAGGGTTAGCGATGAAGAGGGATATTAGGGGAGGGTGGGGCGCGTGGTATCGCTTTCAGATTATCTGATTTTAGCCGCTGCTCTTTTTGCGATCGGCATCGTGGGCGTGTTTCTCAATCGCAAGAACCTTGTGGTTTTGTTGATGGCGATCGAGCTCATTTTGCTTGCAGTCAATATCAATTTTATCGCCTTTTCGCATTACCTGTGGGGCCCGTCTGGGCAGGTGTTCGTCTTTTTTATCTTAACCGTGGCCGCAGCGGAATCCGCCATTGGTCTTGCGATCCTGATCGTCTTGTTTCGCAACCGGCGCACGATCAACGTCGATGCCTTCGACACCTTAAGGGGATAAGGTTATGCCATCGTCGACCGCGCTCTATCTGGCCATTCCGCTTGCTTGTCTGCTGGGATCTGTGCTCACTGGGCTTATGGGCCATAAGTTGGGCACAAGGTGGTCCCATCGCATCACGATCCTTGGTGTCGCAGTGGCGTTTATCCTGTCGGCGGGGTTTGCATTACCGCAGGTTTTGAAGGGACTCTGGCTCAACACCACCCTTTATACTTGGGGTCATATCGCCCATGTGCCGCTCGTCATTGGATTTTTGATCGACCCTCTGACCGTGATCATGATGGTCGTAGTGACGTTCGTATCGCTTATGGTGCACATCTACACCATAGGCTACATGAAGGACGATCCCGGCTATCAGCGGTTTTTTAGCTACATCTCGCTCTTTACCTTCGCGATGCTTATGCTGGTTATGGCCAACAACTTCCTGCAGCTGTTCTTTGGCTGGGAGGCCGTTGGTCTGGTCTCGTACCTGTTGATCGGCTTTTGGTACACGCGCGAGTCTGCTATTTTTGCCAACCTCAAGGCGTTTCTCGTCAATCGGGTCGGCGACTTTGGGTTTGTGTTGGGGATCGCGGCCATTTTTTCGGTGTTTCATAGCCTCGACTACGCGACTGTCTTCGCTCATGCCCACGAACTGAGTACCCGGGTCTTTCCTATCGTCGGCGCCACCTCCTGGCGGGCCATTACGGTCATCTGCATCCTGCTTTTTATCGGCGCCATGGGCAAGTCCGCGCAGATGCCGTTGCATGTGTGGTTGCCCGATTCCATGGAGGGCCCGACGCCTATTTCGGCGCTAATCCATGCCGCGACCATGGTCACGGCTGGTATCTTTATGGTGGCCCGCATGTCGCCGCTCTTCGAATTATCGCCCGTGGCGCGCAGCGTCATTCTCGTCGTAGGCGGTTCGACGGCGTTCTTTATGGCGCTTCTGGCCCTGGTGCAGACCGACATCAAGCGGGTGATTGCCTACTCGACCTTGTCGCAACTTGGATACATGACCGTAGCGCTCGGGGCATCCGCCTATACCGCCGCGATCTTTCACCTCGTGACCCACGCGTTCTTTAAAGCGCTGCTGTTCCTGGCGGCGGGATCGGTCATTATCGCTCTGCACCACGAACAGGATTTGCGTAAGATGGGTGGCCTGCGTCGGTATATGCCGGTCACTTTCCTTACGACCTGGATCGGGGCCTTGGCGCTCGTCGGCATCCCACCGTTTTCCGGATTTTTTTCCAAGGACGCCATTATTGACGCCGTGTCGCGTTCAACTTTGCCGGGCGCCGACTACGCCTTTGCGACGGTACTCGCGGGCGTTTTTCTGACCGCGTTTTATACGTTCCGCATGGTCTTTATGGTCTTTTACGGCGAGCCGCGCATGGATGCCCATACGCGCCACCATTTACACGAGTCGCCCTGGGTGGTGACCCTGCCCCTCGTCTTACTTGCCATTCCCTCGGTGTTGGCCGGGATGGTCCTGATGCGGCCGCTCTTATTTGGCTCATTCTTTCGGGGCTCGATCTTCGTCTTACCGGCCGATAATGTCTTGGCGCGCATGGCCCCCCATTTCCACGGGGTCATGGCCTTTATCGGCGCAAGCTTTGTGTCTCCTCCGCTGTATCTCGCGCTCTCGGGGATGGCGCTGGCTTGGTACATGTATATCTATAGGCCGGCGACCCCGGCTATTTTTGTTAAACGTCTGCACGGGGTCTATGAGATTCTCTGCCACAAGTACGGTTTTGACGAGGTCTATATCGACGGCTTTGCCGCCGGCGCGCGCGGGCTCGGGCGCTTCCTTTGGAAGATCGGCGATATCGAGCTCATAGACGGCGTCATGGTGAATGGCACGGCGAGAATGATCGCGCGCGTGGCGCAGCTCGGGCGACGGCTCCAGTCCGGCTACATCTACCATTATGCGTTTGCCGTCATCCTCGGGCTTTTTGTGCTCATGACCTTTTTCTTGCACCACGTATGATGGCGACGGCGATGACACTTTATAAACATGTGGCACTGACGCTCGCGATATGGCTGCCTATCGTATGCGGAATGGTCATTTTGGGGGTAGGGCGGCGGCGCCCTACATGGGTCCGGCCGCTTGCGGCGATCGGCTCTGGGCTGACATTCCTTGCGACGATCCCGCTCGGGATATTGTTTCACGCCGCGCGCTTCACGATGCAGTTTCGCGAGACGGTCGCGTGGATTCCGGCTTTCCATGTCAACTACGCCGTGGGTGTCGACGGGATTTCCCTGCCGCTCGTGCTTTTGACAAGCCTCATTGGCATCATCGTCGTGATCGCGGGCTGGCGGGTCATAAAAGACCGAGTCCCGGAATATTTTGCGGCGTTTCTGATCATGGAAGGCCTGATGATCGGCGTGTTTTGTGCCCTCGACGCCATGCTGTTTTACGTGTTCTGGGAGGCCATGTTGATCCCGATGTTCCTGATCATCGGGATCTGGGGCGGACCCAATCGCGTATACGCAACCATCAAGTTTTTTCTGTATACGTTTTTGGGCTCGGTGTTGATGCTGGTGGCGCTTCTCTACCTATACTTCCAGGCCGGAGAAAGTTTTAACATTCTTTCCTATTACCACCTGCACTTGGGCGAGACCGCCCAAATCCTGATATTCCTCGCCTTCCTCATGGCCTTTGCGGTCAAGATTCCGATGTGGCCGGTCCACACCTGGTTGCCGGATGCGCATGTGGAGGCGCCGACCGGGGGTTCCGTTGTTTTGGCCGCCCTCATGCTGAAGATGGGGGCCTACGGGTTTCTGCGGTTTAGTTTGCCTATTGTCCCCCTGGCGAGCCATGTTTTGGCTGGATTTATGATCACCTTGTCTTTGATAGCGGTGGTCTATATAGGGCTTGTGGCCTTGGTCCAAGAGGATATGAAAAAGCTTATCGCCTATTCGTCGATTGCCCACATGGGTTTTGTGACGCTCGGTATTTTTCTCTTTAACCGATTTGCCATGGATGGGGCCATCGTGCAGATGATCTCCCACGGATTTGTATCAGCCGCCTTGTTCCTGTGCGTGGGTGTCCTCTATGACCGGGTTCATTCGCGCGAGATCTCCGCCTATGGCGGGGTCGTCAATCGCATGCCGGTTTTTGCCGCGTTCATGATGCTTTTTGCGATGGCAAACGCGGGCTTACCCGGCACCTCCGGCTTCGTGGGTGAGTTCCTTGTGATCCTAGGGGCCTTCAAGGTCAATCTTTGGTATGCGTTCTTGGCGGCAACGACGCTCGTGTCGGGCGCGGCTTATACGCTGTGGATGTACAAGAGGGTCATTTTCGGGCCCGTGACCAAGGCCGCCGTGGCGGGTTTGTCCGACATCTCAAGGCGTGAGACCTCGTTTCTTCTTATTCTGGGTATAGCGGTGTTGGCCTTGGGTATTTGGCCATTTCCGTTACTACACATCATGAACGCCTCCGTACACCATCTTTTATGGCGTCCGGGTATACGGCTTGCGGGCGGAGCACCTTAGGGGAACGTGATGCTGCACATTGGACCCGCTATGCCGGAAATCATCGTGCTTGCCATGGCTTGCGTGATTCTGCTGGCTGATCTGTTCTTGAGGAGACGGTTTAAGTCTTTGATGTATTGGGCCTCGCAGGCGACGCTGGTGGCGGCGACGGTCGCCGCGGTCATGCATTCCAGCGCCCAGTCGCGTGTTGTTTTGCACGGAATGATGATCGCCGATCGCCTGAGTACGGTGCTCGAGATCAGCATTTTTGCGCTGACTGCGGTGGTTTTTGTCTATTCAAAGGCCTACATAGCCGAACGCGGCATCTTCAAGAGCGAGTATTTCGTGTTGGCCCTTCTGGGCGTGGTCGGTATGTGCGTTATGGTGAGCGCCGCCCATTTCCTGTCTTTGTATCTGGGACTAGAGCTCCTTTCTTTGTGTCTGTACGCCATGCTGGCCTTACAGCGCAACTCGATTTCGGCCACCGAGGCCGCCATGAAATATTTTGTTTTGGGCGCGCTTTCCTCAGGGCTTCTGCTATACGGGATGTCCATGCTCTATGGGGCGACCGGGAGCCTCGAGATCTCCAAGGTCGCCATGATCCTGACGACGCTTTCGACGCATAATCTGGTGGCAACCCTGGGTCTCGTGTTCGTGCTCTCGGGGCTCGCCTTTAAGCTCGGCGCCGTGCCTTTCCATATGTGGATTCCCGACGTGTACGAAGGCGCGCCCACCTCGGTGACGCTTTATATCGGGACGGCCCCCAAGGTGGCGGCCTTTGCGCTTTTTTTACGTTTGTTGGTTGCGGGCTTACACGGTCTGTCCGGGTCGTGGCAGGACATGCTTGTGCTGTTGGCGGTTTTGTCTATGGCGATCGGGAATATCGTTGCCATTGCCCAGACGAATCTGAAGCGCATGCTCGCGTATTCGGCCATCTCGCATATGGGGTTTCTGCTTTTGGGGATATTGAGTGCGCGCGCAAGCGGTTACGCTGATGCGATGTTCTATGCGCTTGTTTATGCCTTCATGACGCTGGGGGCTTTCGGCGTCATTATTCTCCTGTCGCGCAAGGGTTTTGAGGCCGAACAGTTGGACGATCTGCGCGGGCTCCATCAGAGAAGTCCGTGGTATGCATTCATGATGCTGCTCTTTATGTTTTCTATGGCCGGCGTTCCGCCCACGCTGGGTTTTTACGCCAAGCTCGCTGTGATCCAGGCCATCGTGAGCGCTGGCTTCTATGGTCTGGCCGTAAGCGCCGTGCTGTTTTCGGTTATCGGGGCCTTCTATTATCTCCGGGTCGTGAAGCTCATGTACTTCGACGAGCCGCAGGATAGCCATCCCTTGCGCCGTTCTCTTGATCTACGTTGGGTGTTGAGTCTAAACGGTGTGGCCATGATTGCCCTCGTTCCCTGGGTCGGCACGTTCATTGCGATTTGCCGGGCCTCGGTGCGCGGACTGCCTTAAGGGCTCAGGTCCCTGAAGCGGGACCTATCACGCGTGACCCCACTGATCGCGGTAGGCGCTGTCGCCGATCTTAGCTGCCGGGTCGATGACCCCTCGGTCTCACCTCGCGCCTACCTCATGGCTAGGAGGCCCTAATGTCGTCCCGATTTACGGTTCTCAAAGCTAGACTTCATATTGCCGATATCGACCGCGGCTATTATGCCGACCCGGTTCTCACCTTAGCGCGTCACCCGTCGGAGACAGATGAGCGCGTAGCTGTTCGCCTTTTAGCCTTTATTATGCAAGCGGGCCCCGAGCTTGCATTTGCCAACGGGCTCACGCAGGAAGACGAGCCCGACCTGTGGGAAAAGGACGCGACCGGCGATATCCGCTTGTGGGTCGAGGTCGGCCTACCGGACCCTAAGGGGATCCGTAAGGCCTGTACGCGGTCGCGTAGTGTCGTGATATACAGTTATGGAGGTCGCGCCGCTCACGTGTGGTGGGAGACGCACCAGAGCAAGCTTGAGGCGCTTGGGAACCTGACAGTCCTGGAGGTCCCGGTTCTAGTCAGCCACGCCTTGGCGGCACTCGTGCAGCGCACTATGGACTTGAACGCCACAATCCAAGAGGGCCAAATTTGGGTCGCCGATGGCAAGGCCTCGGTGACCGTGGCGCTGGATGTGCGTAAGACCGGGATGGATTCAAAAAGAAGCTAAGCTCCCTTCTCTGTCTTATTTTTGCCATAAAGCGCGCGTAGAGTCCTGTCGGTTCCGGATTTTCGATGATGGCCTTCCGGCCGGCGCCGCCCGGCCCATAAACCGCTTTTGGAGACTCATAAAGACATGATAGGTTTTCGGAAAACGATCGCCCTGTGCACACTTCTCCTGAACTTCACTCCCATGCTCGCCCAAGCCGAGACGCGCATCCAGTCCGACATCGACTATAGAAAGGACATTATGATGGCCATGGACTGGAATTTGGTGCGCATCGCTCAGATGGTAAGGCACCAAAGTCCTTATAACCGTGACCGTCTCATCGCGGAGGGACAGGCGATTCGTGAGCTCAGTACGCTGCCGTGGGTCGCGTTTGTGCCGGGTTCTGACCGCGGGAACACAAAAGCGGAGCCCAGAATCTGGCAGCAGCCTATTCAGTTCCGCGCCAAGATCCGACAATTCGAGAAAGTCGCTCTGCAATTGGGGCAGTCAACGTCGCAGGCTAAACTTGCAGGGGTTGCGCGACCACTTGGCGAAGTGGCGCAGGGCTGCCGATCCTGTCATCACCATTTTATGAAGTGAAAGCGGCTGCCTAAGCGGCAAATGAGCAACAGTGCTTAGCCGCCGCTTAGGGGCGACTCGCCTATATCTGCACAATAAGCCAGGTGAGGACCGCGGATAGGCCGAACGCTATTAAGCTTAACCAAGGACGCGCAAAGACGAGCGAGGTCCTAAACGCACCGTGGTGTGAGGCCGGGGCGCGCCCTGTGATCATCGGGGTGACGAGGTTTTTACCCCCGAGTACCTTGTGAAGAGCGATGGCCGTGACGTGCACGGCAATCAGACCCAGCAGGACATCGAAGTTTACTTTATGGATGAGTGTCAGAAAATCCGCTGTGCGATTGCTGACAAGCGGGTTCAGAGGTCCCGCGGTCAGAATGTCATCTGTTGCAAAAAGTCCGGTTCCCGCTTGGACTGCGAGCGATAGCAGAAATGCAGCGACCGCCCAGCCCCCGAGGGGATTATGGCCTGGGCCACCATTATAATGGCCGGTTCTCAGTACTAGGAGATAGCGCCACATCTCCTTCGGGGAGCGAAGGAAGGCGGAAAACTTCGCGGTGGTACTTCCGATAAAACCCCATAGAACCCGAAAAATAATAAGCGCCAAAACGGCATACCCGCCCCACATGTGGTAGGTCATCGCGTTCCCGCCCAGATGACTCGAGGCCCATTCCCAGCCGATAAGGATAACCAACGACCAATGAAACACGCGCGTTGGGATATCCCATACTCGTCTCGTGGGTGCCGCACCCTGCTCCTTATCGTCTATCTGTGTCTTGCTCATCGAGACCGCCGGGTTGTCGTCAAGGTCCGCGAGCATAGTTGATCGCCCTGCGGCTCGCAATACGGGAAACGCCTAAAACGCACCCTGAACTGATGGGCGGGCATGCGTCGATTCCTGTCATGGTTTTGTAACGTAGACCCCGATGTTGTGTCACATATCTCTGGCAATGTCCGGTTCGCTAAGAGGTGCAGGGTCGAAACAAATAAATGGCGAAAAAATATCGATATGTCACGCCAATCACAGGGGTTACCTCGAAGTCGAATTTCTCTAGCCACCCAGATTTCTCTCGCTTTGTGGGCGATGGGGGTGGCACCGCATGGTTATACGGCTTCAAATGTATCGTCAGTCAATGTCGGAACTGTGAATGCCAAGCGGGCGCAGAAAGCAAAAATCTTTCTTCAACGAACAAGTACCAAGCTTGCAAAAAGCAGATCTTGAATTCCACGCAGACACAACGTGTCATAGGGAGGCGTGAGATCGCAAACAACGGGCGGACGGCGGGGGCCGCGCAGGCCCTGGCGCTGGCTCCGGGTATCGCGGTGCGTGGGTACGGTGGGGTAAGCGGCACCGCGCGCTATGAGGCCGCTGAGCGTAAGGTCAAGGTCGGTTTGTCAAACGTTAACGGGGATGTCGAGCGCAATGGCATAACCGTTTTGTTCGATGGCGTTCCGATGAACAATCCTATTGCGCACAACGGCGGCTTATATTCAAACAAGATTCCCATTATGGCCCTGATATCGGGCGTCAATGTCATTTATGGACCGGGCAACCCGGCCCCGCGTTGGTTCGACAGTGTCGGCGGCACCGCCAGGGTCACAGACAAGAGCGACCAGACAGAAGGCGCGGATCTCATGGCCAATACCGGCACCCATGACGCCTGGTCGACTGTTGTCGCCGCCGGCTTTGTGCGTGGCCACACCTTTCGGACGGGCTCTTTTTCGGTCCCTAGTCGTTCCTCGACGGTCTGTGCCAAGACCGTAAAGACTTTTGCGAACGGGTCTTTGAGTATCGGTGGCTACGCGGACGACACGACCGAGTTTCGACCGAACTTCATTCCCGTGGCACCTATTCCGGCAGGCCCTGGGGGTACAGCTGTTACAGTCGATGGGACAAGCAATACGCCCTTGCACAGCCAATCGAGTACTGGCTATTACTCATCCTTGCCGGAATCGGTATGGTTTAAGCAGATCAGAGTGCAAGATCGCATGCTTTACTCGCAACTCGATCTCAGGCTGGCTCGGGATCTGACGGTTCACGATATGTTTTGGTGCCGTCACGGTCACCGGGTTCACTGGCGCGTCGATAACTACCAGTACGGCGGCGCCCCTCCGGGCACCGTCAATTCGGAATACTATAATCCGCGATCAGACAGCTACGGAAACAGTCTACATTTCGACTGGGATCTCCCCATGAATCGGGTGAAGGTCGGCGGTTCGTGGATCAACCAGGTGTACTCGACACCGTATGCCGGGTATAACACGACCGATGGGACAAGCCCCGCCAATCCGGCCCAGTACAACAATGGTACTTTAATCAGCAATACAACCCGATCGAATACATAACAAGCAGGGGTTATTTCGGGGGCAATAGCATCGACGCAGTCCTTGCCGATCCTGGCGCGCCCCGTCAGTATTTTGTGAATGTAGTCGCCCAGTTCTAACGATCGAGTGGCTCCTCCTTCAGGTCCCCGCCGTTAGGGGGCTTTTAGATCG
>JAJYPQ010000091.1 GCA_021795255.1 Pseudomonadota bacterium | reverse complement strand
ATCTCCGTAGACATAGCCGAGATAGGTCACCTCCATGACCCGACTAATGTCCTCCGGGCGCAGACGTTTGACCGGCGAGAAGACTGAGGTCATGGCATTGTTTACCCAGACAGTAATCGGCCCAAACTCGGACTCCACAGCCCGCGCGGCGGCCTCTACTTGTTCGGCATCGGAGACATCGGTGGGGACCACCAGTGCCCGGCCCCCCAAAGACTCTACCTCGCGCTTGGCAGCCTCTAGCCCATCTCGCCCTCGCGCCAAAAGGCCAATCGAGGCCCCGCGACGCGCGAAGCGCCTAGCGACCGCCCGTCCGTGGCCAGCACTCGCCCCGGTGATCACAACCACTTCTTGTGTCTTTGCCATACATCCTCCTGCTTGGGTGAATAACATGTGACCGTTACGTGAAGATCTGGAAAGGTTTAAGGATCGGCCCTGGCCGTGCCTATAGGGGCGATCTCATCCCGCTCTTCATGGCTCCGCCCTAGTCTTGTCTTATCTAAAACCTGGGATCAAAAATCATGACGGATTCGCCTCGCGGCGCGGGCCTGAGTCCGACGCTGATCGCAGTGTTCGGGCGCCGCTTGGCTGGCGCCGCTCCGAGAAGACGAAGGATGCGGCCACGCATGAATTTCGTTTAAGGGGCCTGATCTCGGTCAGGCCGCCGGGCATCCCCACGCCACCGGCCACGCTTAAGACTACGCGTATCTGCTGGGGGCGTGATCCGGCTTAGGGATGAAAAGACGGCACGGGAAGCGGGCGGCCCCAGAGAGAAGGGCGCGGCTCAACGATGGCGATCCATGCCGCAAGCCCAGCCTCTGATAGGTTTCGCAGAAGAGAATCTCATGCGATCGGGCCGGGTCTCTCGTATCCGGACAGTGACCGTTCGCGCCCAGCGTGTCTCGTTTTGCCCGAGTTAAGGCGTCTGAAGCTACGCCTGATGGGGCGTTTTCAACCGGTCTTTGAGAATAAACTATCCGGCCTGTTTACTAGAGGCGCTGAGACCAAAGAGGCTTGAGCCAAACTCCGCCACCAGCCCCTCCCTTGAGGGTGAGATCAAGGCGGGCACAGAGGGCGTCACAAACCGGCTCCTATTCTGTAACATAGGCAGATGGCGCATGGTTCCCACACATATCGGGCCGACCCGACGACTGAACAGGCGGAACTTCTGGCCCGGACCTTCGGCTGCGTGCGGTTTGTGGGGAACCGAGGACTGAACGGGCGCTGGCGCGAACAGGCGCTGAATGGCAGGAAGGTAAAACGGCGCGGTCGGGCTTTTCAAAGCACCAACGGAGCTTGTAAAGGTTTTGAATCTCCCGGCTTTTGTCGTGGGGAGGATATCCAATGACGGATTTCGACGCCCGTGTCGATCGACGCAACACCGATAGCGTGAAGTGGGATCGCTATCGGGATACCGATATCATTCCTCTGTGGGTAGCGGATATGGACTTTCCGGTGCCTCCCGCTGTTCGTGCTGCGCTCGAAAATCGCATCCGGCACGGCGTCTTTGGGTATGGCAACGCCCCGCGTACCTTACTTGCCACTATAGTCACCCATCTCAATGACCATCACCGCTGGAGGGTTCAACCAGAATGGCTCGTGTGGCTGCCTGGGCTTGTCACGGGCATCAACCTCGCCTGCCGGTCGGTCGGTTCGCCGGGCGATGCCGTGCTGACGATGACCCCCGTGTATCCCCCATTTTTGAGCGCCCCGGGGCTCGCCATGCGAGAACTCGTGACCGTACCCCTAAGCGAAGAGGCGGGGCCGTACTATACTATCGACTGGAGTGCTCTCGAAAAGACTGTGACCCCAAAGAGCCGCCTTTTCCTGCTTTGCAATCCCCATAATCCGGTCGGCCGCGTGTATTCGCGGGCCGATCTTGAACGCCTAGGGCAATTCTGTGAGGCCCACGATCTCGTGATCTGCGCCGACGAGATCCATGCCGGGCTTATTTTAGAGAGCGGCAAGACCCACATCTCCCTAGCAAGCCTCAGTCCCGAACTCGCCCAGCGGACCATTACCCTGCTTGCGCCCAGCAAGACGTTCAATATACCGGGCCTTGGATTTTCGTTTGCTGTCATCCCGGATCCTACCTTACGGGCACGATTTCGCGCCAAAATGAAGGGTATCGTCCCGGATATCAATGTTCTTGCTTACTACGCCGCACAAGCAGCTTATCAAGAAGGGGAGGCGTGGCGGCAAGAGCTTATCGCCTACCTACGAGGGAATCGCGATAGGGTCGGGGAGGCTATGAGGGCCGTTCCGGAACTGAAAATCGCATCAGCGGAAGCGACCTACTTGGCATGGATAGATGCCCGCGGGCTTTCCGTAAAGGATCCCCAGCGATTCTTTGAACGCGCTGGAGTGGGACTGTCCGATGGTGCTGATTTTGGCGCGCCGGGGTTCGTCAGGCTCAATTTCGGGTGCCGCCGGACGCTCTTGGAAGAAGCGCTTCAACGCTTAGTCAAAGCGACCAGGAAACTCTAGAGAGGCCTTGCTATTTCGCTCATAATTTTATGGAATATCATCTGATTAAAGTATTCTTCTCAGAAACATCATGAACTTTATGTCCTAGCCTCTAGGGTGGGTGCGGCGGGCGCCACAGCGTGGCTGGAGGGACCAAGGCGTCAGCCACTGCGCAGCCGAGGCCACACCGTTCGTGCGGTATCGGTGCCCGGCGGCCTGGTGACGTATCCCCTAACTGATCGCGCTTGAGAGGCAAGGCTGCTCTCCCCATCGCGGTCCTGCAAAGCCTATTCAGCCAGGGTGCCGCGGTCTTGGTGGCTCCCGCGTGCAGATAATCCTCACATTTGATCTATCACGCTCGGGTAAGCCCACCAGTCCGGAAGGGATGGCTTGTCGTAGACAAGGCGTAGTCGTGAAATCTCGGTAGAAGTAGCGAGAGAAAGATGTTGTTAAGGTGTTAGGAAACGAGATCAAGATCCAACAGGTCACGGTCACGGCACGCGGCAAAGGATGTTCGCTTCGCGCCCGCCGATCTAGATCACCTCATAGCCTTCGTTTTCCAGCATGCGGGTCAAGCGGATCAGAGGCAAGCCTATGAGCGTTGTCGGATCATCGCCATCAAAACGATCAAAAAGGACAACACCCAGGCCCTCTGACTTCACGCTGCCGGCACAATCGTAGGGCTGTTCTTTGTTGAGGTAGCGCGTGATCCGCTCCTCCGAAAGAACACGAAAGCTCACCTGAAACGAGGCCACCGCGGTCTGGAGTCGGCCGGTACGCGCATTCAGAAGCGCGAGACCCGTGTAGAGGAGGGCGGTTTTACCGGAGATCCGGCGAAGCTGGCGCGCCGCTTCCGCAAATCCTCCAGATTTTCCGACGATCTCACCGTCGTACACTGCCACTTGATCGGAGCCTATGATCAGCGCGTCTGGCGCCATAGGCCGTACCGCCTCGGCCTTGGCTACGGCGAGACGCAAGGTCAAGGCCTCGGCGTCCTCGCCCGGTAGCGCGGCTTCGTCGGCCTGGGAGACTTTGACTTCAAAAGGGACACCCAAGCGCTCCAGGAGCGCCTTACGGTAGGGGGAACCCGAGGCGAGAACGAGGCGTGTCCGGTCCACTACGACCTATCCGATCTCAACTAAGGCTTCGTCTGGGTTGACGCTATCTCCCTTCTTCACATGCACCGCCTTCACCGTCCCTTTCACTGGGGCCGGGACCTCATTTTCCATCTTCATGGCCTCTATGACCAAAACCGGGTCCCCGGCCTTCAAGACCTGACCCACCGTCACCAGAACGTCGACCACTGTGCCCGGCATGGCGCTTGTGACATCGCCAGCCTTACGGGCTTTAGGGCGCCGCGAGCCCTTAGACACCGCATCACCCCTCTCGACTGCCACAGGGCGCGTCTCCGCCGTACCTTCGGTAGGGACGATCTCCATCGTTTCCACCATAATTTCTTCCGGCATGCCGTCGACATACACATAGAAGGGGCGGCGCTCTTCATTCTTGTGCCCGGCGCCGCGGATCTTGATGTTATAGGTCTCGCCGTGCATCGTGACGTTGAAGTCGGTGGGGGCCAGATAACAGGGCGCTGATTGCGCTTCTTGGGGCGGCAAGAGCTCCTCTGGGGTCAACGTCCCGGCCGCCCGTTCCTCTAAGAAGAGGCGCCCGATCTCCGGGAACATGGCATAGGTCAGGACGTCTTCCTCGCTTTTTGCGAGCACCCCAATCTCCGCCCGAAGACGATCCATTTCGGGCTTGATGTCGTCTGCGGGACGATAGGTAATGACCGGCTGATTGCCGATCGCGAGGCGTCGGACCTGCTCGTCCACCTTGCCAGGAGGGGTGCCGTAGCGACCCTGGAGGTATAACTTCACTTCATTGGTGATGTTCTTATACCGCTGCCCCGTTAATACGTTGAACACGGCCTGCGTGCCAACGATTTGCGAGGTGGGGGTCACGAGCGGAGGATAGCCAAGGTCGGCCCGGACGCGGGGGATCTCCAAAAGAACCTCGTCCATGCGGTCGAGCGCACCCTGTTCCTTGAGCTGGTTGGCCAGATTCGAGATCATGCCGCCCGGAACTTGGTTCACGTGCACACGGCTGTCGACGCCGGTGTGATCGCTTTCAAATTGGTGATAGCGCTTGCGTATGTCCCGGAAATAGGCGTTCACTCGCTCAAGTCGTTCGATATCAAGACCGGTGTCGTGGGGAGTGCCGCGTAACGCTACGACCAAACTCTCGGTCGGGGGATGACTCGTGCCATCGCCAAAGGCGGAGAGGGCAGTGTCGATCAAATAGCAGCCGCTCTCGATGGCCTTCCAGTGACACATCGCCGCAAGACCCGACGTCGAGTGGGAATGAAGGTGCAGCGGCACCTTGACAGTCTTCACCAAGGCCTTCACCAGAGAGGCCGTTTTGGAGGGCGTCAAGAGGCCGGCCATATCCTTAATGGCGATCGTCTGACAACCCATTTGTTCCAACTCGCGCGCCATGTCCACGAAGACCGGGATGCTATGCGCGGGGCTCGTGGTGTAGCAGATGGTCCCCTCGGCGTGTTTACCATTGGCCAGCACCGCCTCGATCGCCACGCGTAAATTGCGCATATCGTTCATGGCGTCAAAAATACGAAAGACATCGACCCCGTTTACTGCGGCCCGAGCCACAAAGGCTCGCACCACGTCATCGGAGTAGTGACGATAACCAAGAAGATTCTGGCCCCGCAACAGCATCTGCAGGCGGGTCCGTGGCAGCGCCGCCTTAAGCAGACGCAGCCGCTCCCAAGGATCCTCCTTCAGGAATCTGAGGCAGGCATCAAATGTCGCACCACCCCAAGCCTCAAGAGACCAGTATCCAACCGCATCGAGGTCGGGGCACGCCGGCAACATGTCTTCGGTACGCATCCGGGTCGCAATGAGCGATTGGTGAGCATCCCGCAAAATCACGTCCGTAATTTGCACGCGCGTTTTTGGCACAGTTTCCTACCTTTCTGAAAGAGACGACAGTATACCCCGCGCCCGACCGGGCGTCCTCCCGGGGACAAAGGACCCAAGTCCGCTCTGAGCGACAGCCGGCTCGCTACAAACCGTGGTGAGCTGCAATAGCCGCTGCGATGGCCGCCGCTAGGTGCGCGGTCGGACGGCGAGCGGAGTAGTTAATCAGTTCCGGATGATCCTCCACGAAGGCGGTATTAAAAAGCCCGCTCCTAAAATCAGCAGTTTTTAGAATCTCGAGATGGTACGGAATGGTAGTTTTCACGCCCGAGACACCCATATCCAAAAGCGCGCGCCGACCCCGGGCGAGGGCCTTTTCCCAGGTGAGCGCCCAAATCGTGAGCTTGGCGCACATGGAGTCGTAGTAGGGGGGGAATTCATAGCCCGTGTAAATGGCAGCATCGGTACGAACCCCGGGTCCGCCTGGGGAATAGTAGCGGGTGATGCGACCAAAATTGGGAAGGAAATCGTTCTTGGGATCCTCCGCGTTGATGCGAAACTGGATAGCAAACCCGCGGCGGTGGATATCGGCTTGGCTTAAGGACAGGGGTTGGCCGCTCGCGATCAAAATCTGTTCTTGCACGATATCGACGCCAGTAATTTGCTCGGTCACGGTGTGCTCGACCTGGAGGCGCGTATTCATTTCCATAAAGTAAAAGCGCTGCTGCTGATCGAACAGAAACTCGACCGTGCCGGCGTTTTCGTAACCCACGGCCTGGGCGGCACGTACCGCAAGCCCGCATACCTCAGTTCGCTGGTCTTCGGTCAATTGCGGGGAGGGCGCTACCTCCAAAAGCTTTTGGTGTCGTCTCTGAATCGAACAATCCCGCTCAAAGAGGTGCACTACGTTACCGAAACGGTCGCCCAAGATCTGGACCTCAATATGGCGAGGGTTCACGACACACTTCTCAAGGAACACCTCGGCGGCTCCGAATGCCTTGGTCGCCTCGGAGACCACGCGGTCATACTGCCGGCGCAGCTCGTCTTCCGAATCGCAACGGCGAATCCCGCGGCCGCCGCCCCCGGACGTGGCCTTGAGCATGACCGGATACCCTATAGCGCGGGCCGCTATCAGCGCCCGCTCCAAGTCCGGAACGTTGCCGTCGCCCCCCGGGATCACCGGAAGGCCAGCCGCTATGGCCGCTTCGCGCGCCAAGGTTTTGTCACCCATCTTACGGATGACCGCAGCTGACGGACCGATAAAAATCAGTCCGCGACGGCCACAGATCTCGGCGAGCTCGGGATTTTCTGACAAAAAGCCGTAACCGGGGTGGACCGCATCGCAGCCCGCACTCTGGGCTACCGAGGCAATCCTGTGGGCATTGAGGTAGCCGCCCACCGGGTCCGGGCCGAGATTGTAGGCCTCGCTCGCCTTCTTCACGTGCAGGGCATGCCGGTCGGCATCCGTATAGACGGCCACTGACTCGATGCCGAGCTCAGCGCATGCCCGGACGATGCGCACCGCGATCTCGCCCCGATTAGCCACCAAAATTTTCCTAATCACCCCACACTCCCTGCGGCACCATAAGGCCGGGCGCTATTGTAATGCTTTGTCTGCTCGCATTCACCCTAAAGCCGCAATTTTGACAGGCCAGGGAACGCTCTATATCATGGCGCATGATTTTGGATCCATTGCCAAAATACGCCGATCCCGGAAGGCTCGCGGACCAGTTGAACGCGCTGGAAGGCGAGATCGATTTGGCTACGCTCGGTCGTTTGCAGGATGTGGCGCCCGGTAGTAGGGGGAAGGCACGGGCACGGCTGACGTTTCGTCGAGACGAAGTGAAGCGGGTCGTTATGAGCGGGAGCGCTCAGGCGCCGCTTGTGCTCGTGTGTCAGCGGTGTGGATTGCCGTTTTCCACAGCTGTCGAGACCGAATGGCGGATCGTCTTGGCTCGGTCCTTAGAAGACGAGCAGAGCTTAGCAGAGCAGGGCCAGGACGCTTGGTATCATGTCGCCCCGCTCGACGTAGGCGAGATCGTAGAAGAAGAATTGATGTTGGCACTACCGATGGCGCCACGTCATCTCGAAGATTGTGAGTCACAGCCACAGCAGGCGGCTGCGCCGCATCCCTTTGCGGCGCTTGCGGGTTTGTTTGAGCGCGGCTTGCGTGATAAATAGGAAACCGAGGATATAAGTAAATGGCAGTACAAAAAAGCCGTAAAACCCCTTCTAAGCGCGGCATGCGCCGGTCTCATGACGCCCTTTCTAAGCCGACCTTGTCCATTGAGCCGACAAGCGGCGAAACCCATCGCCGCCACCACGTGAGCGCTGATGGGTTTTATCGAGGCCGCAAGGTTCTCGATATCAAATCCGACTAGGCCGTTCCTGGAGCCATAGTGACTATCACAATCGCCCTCGATGCCATGGGGGGTGATCATGGGCCGTGCGTCACGGTTTCGGCGGCCCTAGCGTTTCTCCGCGCCAAGCCCGACGCGTCGCTGATTCTCGTAGGACAGTCGGAACCCATCCAGAGCGAACTTACGCGCCACGGGGCGATCTTGAGCGAGCGCTTGCGCCTTATGCCGGCCTCTGAGGTCGTACGCATGGACGAGCCTCCTGCCCAGGCACTGCGCGGAAAACGGGACTCGTCCATGCGGGTTGCCATCACGCTCGTGCGCGACGGGGCGGCGGCGGCTTGCGTGAGCGCCGGCAATACGGGGGCGCTCATGGCGACGGCCCATTTTATCCTGAAGACACTACCCGGCATCGATCGCCCCGCCATTGTTTCGGCGCTACCTACGGTTCGCGGCCATGTGCATTTGCTCGATCTGGGAGCGAATGTCGAGTGCACCGCCGAACAGCTGCGGCAATTTGCGATCATGGGCAGCGTCGTAGCCGCGGCGGTAGACGGTAAGCTTAGGCCCAGCATCGGCCTGCTCAACGTGGGCGTTGAAGACATCAAAGGCAACGAGACCGTGAAGGCCGCAGCTCAGCTCCTGCAGGCATCCGGCCTTAATTACGTCGGGTATGTAGAGGGCGACGGAATCTATACGGGCCAAACCGACGTCATCGTATGTGATGGATTTGTTGGCAATATCGCGCTTAAGACGAGCGAAGGGCTAGCACGCATGATCCGCCACTTCATAAAAGAAGAGTTTCAACGTCATATCGGGACGCGGCTGGCCGGCCTTATAGCCCGCCCGGTACTCAGGGCCTTTGGTCGACGCGTGGATCCCAGGCGTTATAATGGCGCTACCTTGGTAGGACTGAACGGGGTGGTTGTAAAGAGCCACGGGAGCGCGGATGCCGTGAGCCTAGGTAATGCCCTGGAGGTTGCGCTTCGCGAAGCGCAGCAAAACATTCCCGATCTCATTCGTCGCGAGCTCGAACCATCGCCACAACAAGGATTAGCATGACTTTCGCTCGCATCTTGGGCACCGGAGGATTCCTTCCTCGGCGTGTCGTGACCAACGCCGAACTGGCCCGCACGGTCGATACCTCGGATGAATGGATCGTCTCTCGCACCGGTATTCGCGAGCGGCACATCGCGGCCAGCGACGAAACCAGCTGTGATCTCGCCGAGCGCGCATCGCGGCGGGCCTTGGACGCGGCGGGGTGCCTCGCGGCAGATATTGACCTTGTGATCGTGGCCACCACCACTCCAGACCGCGTGTTCCCATCAACTGCCTGCCTTTTGCAAGACCGACTCGGGATACACGGGCCGGCGGCGTTCGATGTCCAAGCCGTCTGCACCGGATTTATCTACGCCCTTAGTATTGCAGAGAAATTCATCAAAACCGGGGATACAAAACGCGCTCTCGTGGTAGGCACCGAAACGATGTCCCGACTCGTCAATTGGCAAGACCGCTCGACCTGCGTCCTGTTTGGCGATGGTGCCGGTGCCGTGGTCCTTGGCGCCAGCGCTGAACCGGGAATTCTGTCTACTCATCTCCATGCCGACGGGGTCTATAAAGACCTGCTCACGGTGGCCGAGGACGGCGCGGACAACGTGGACCGAGTCTTGGCCGCAGCATCCGGGCATATCGCGATGCGCGGCAACGAGGTCTTTCGCGTAGCGGTGACCACTCTGGATGCCTTGGTCGGCGAGACCCTGGCCGCTAACGGTTTGAGCCAGACCGATATTCGTTGGCTTGTCCCGCATCAAGCCAATATCCGTATAATCAACGCCACAGCCAAGCGTCTCGGCATGTCCATGGAGCAAGTGGTCGTCACTGTTGACCGCCATGGCAATACATCGGGGGCATCCATACCCTTGGCCCTCGACGTCGCGGTACGCGATGGCCGAATAAAGCGCGGCGATGTCGTGCTTATGGAAGGTTTCGGGGGCGGCTTCACGTGGGGTTCGGTCCTCTTTAAATATTAAATAAGGACGAGACAATCCGCATGAGCCACAAAAAGCCGTTCGCGTTGGTCTTTCCCGGGCAAGGCTCTCAATCTGTCGGCATGCTCAAGGCGCTGGCGGCCGCCCATCCGCTTGTCGAGCAGACGTTCAAAGAGGCGAGCGAGGTTCTGGGATTCGATTTGTGGGCCCTCGTTCAGAATGGCCCTGAAGCGGAGCTGAATCGTACTGCCGTGACCCAGCCGGCGTTGTTAGCGGCCGATATCGCCTGCTATCGGGTCTGGCGTGCCCAAGGCGGGCCAGCGCCGGACTACGCCGCAGGTCATAGTTTGGGCGAATACGCAGCCCTGGTCGCGGCCGGTTCCTTGGATTTTGCAAAGGCCGTGGGTCTCGTGGCCGAGCGGGGCCGAGTGATGCAGGAGGCGGTCCCGGAAGGGATGGGCGCCATGGCCGCGATCTTGGGCCTCCAGGACCCTGACGTACGGGTTTTGTGTGAAGAATGCGCCGAAAACGAGGTCCTGGCGGCGGCCAATTATAACGCCCCAGGTCAAGTGGTCATTGCCGGGACACGCGCGGCCATTGAGCGGGCGCTACCGATCGCCAAAAAAATGGGGGCGAAGCGCGCGATACTCTTAGCCGTGAGCGTACCCTCGCATTGCGAATTGATGCGCCCGGCAGCCGCGCGGCTTGCGTCTTATCTCGCGGCGATGGCGGTTCGACCGCCACTTTTCCCGGTGCTACACAATAGAAGCGTAGAGACCGCAGATCAGCCCAATGAGATTCGTAACGCTTTGATTAATCAGCTATTTTCGCCCGTGCGCTGGGTCGAGACCGTGACCCGTTTAAGCGCGCTAGGCGCCCAATATGTCCTCGAATGTGGCCCGGGCAAGATTCTCACAGGGCTCAATAAACGCATTACTGACAGATCGTGTTTGACGTTAGGGGAACCGGCTGACTTCGGTGCGGCCCTGGTCGAGATTCAATCCCCGCTCACTTCTGAGGATCGAGCATGAAACTTATCAACGAAATAGCCCTGGTGACGGGCGCCACGCGCGGGATTGGTCAGGCTTGCGCCCTTTGTCTTGCGAAAGAAGGGGCGATTGTGGTTGGGACGGCGACTTCGGCCGTGGGCTTGAAGACGATCGATAGTTTTTTTGCGGCCCATGAGATCAAGGGCTGGTCCTTCGAGCTCGATCTATCCAATCGGGCCTCTATTGATCGGCTGCTTGCGGAATTCGAACAGCGCCAGCAATGGCCGACCATTCTTGTCAACAATGGCGCTATCAATCGCGATAGCCTGGCTCTGCGGCTACGCGACGAGGACTGGGACCTCGTTTTAGCCACCAATCTGACCGGGGCCTTTCAGCTCACCAAAGGCTGCCTTCGGGGTATGACGAAGGCGCGCAAAGGACGCATCATCAACATTAGCTCCGTCGTGGGGATCACGGGCAACAGCGGCCAAACGAACTACGCCGCGGCCAAAGCGGGGCTCATCGGGTTTGGTCGGGCCCTAGCGCGGGAGGTCGGTAGCCGCAATATTACCGTCAATGCCATCGCTCCGGGCTTTATTGACACCGATATGACCCGCGCCCTGAGCGATGACCAGCGCCAGAGCCTTCTCGCACAGATCCCCCTTGCACGGCTCGGGAAGGCCGAGGATGTGGGCAATGCCGTCGCTTTTCTGGCCTCTCCCGAGGCCTCCTACATCACAGGCACAACCTTGCACATCAATGGCGGAATGTATATGAATTAACTCTTAAAGTAGACTTAGCTAGGCGGGATGTGTTAACTATGCCGCCGCCGCAGA
>JAJYPQ010000090.1 GCA_021795255.1 Pseudomonadota bacterium | reverse complement strand
GCGGGCGAGGGTGATGGGTTTGCCGAGATTATTTTTTCGAACCGCAGCAATATGTCGTACGACGATATTCGAGATTATCTGCGCCTGTTGATTCGCCAGCATGGCGATGATCCGCAGAAAGTGCAGATCGATCCTACGGTGATCGACCCAGAACGCATCCGTTCAGTGGAGCATTCCAAAATGGCGGGTTTGCAGGTGGCCGATGCAGTGGCCTCTGGTCTTCATTTCTCAGTTAAGGTGAACCGCTACGGAGAAACAGAAGCCGGTTATTTGCCGTACCTAAAAAAGTGCCTCTATCGCCACGAAAAAACCGTTCTGGGTTACGGGATCAAAATGTGGCCGGAGGATTTTCACGTCCTGAAAGAAAAAGCCCCCGAGATAGTGAATCTCGAGGGCTTATTGTAAGTCATGGCCCCAGGAACCGAGGATCCCGCCCGTTCGGGCTGCCACTTACAAGAAGCGGCCTCTACCTTTCCTGCGCTTGCCACGATAACTATCCCATAGCGCGGAAAGTTTGGCAAGGACCGGACTGGTGCGTAATGCGTAATCAGGTCATGGATACGGCTGTTGTCTGACTGACCGCTTCCTCGCTTGCCTTCTCTGCAGCATGCTTAATTTCTAGTGGCGATGCCACGCTAGCAGCGGGTTGGACCATCCCCGCCGGCCGTCCACGCCGCCCGGGAGATGCGGCGTCCGCCCGCTTCTTAGGTTTCTTGACCGGTTTGGGCGGCGTGATCGCCAGGATGTTGTGATCCAGCACCACCGCGCAGGTATCACCTGCGTCATTGCGCAACACATACTCGAAGCGGTCCACGATGCGCACGACCTCGCATTCCTCTTTGCGCCAAGCCTTGTCAGCGTCGCGGACCAACACGCGATCCTTCACTTGGACATCGCCCGGCAAGGCAAAGCGCTTGACGGCTGCGATGTCATCCGCGGAAACCTCCTGGTCCTCGGTATCTCCGGGCCCGCGCACCACATAGGCGCGTCGCGGGATCACAGTCTGAATCCGATAGGGGCTGGTGGCGGGCACTTCACCCTCCACGTCCACTGTGGAGTAGGGGATAGGGCCATCAGGGCCCAAAATGGTGTGGATGTGACCTTGGCAGGTGACGACGATCAGGGGGCTTCCTTCTGGCATGTGCGATCCTTTGAGAGAGAATGGTTCGCGCAGCGTATCGGCCTCTGGGGGCGCACGGGGCGCGAATAGGGCGCTTTTTCATGCTGCGTTTGCGGGAGGTGTCCGGAGTGCCAGGGATTTTTGCCGCGCACCAATAGCGACCCAGTATTTTCCAATCCTTAAATGAGTCTGAAGAGTGAGAGTCAGAGGCCACTCTCAGCCGGATTTGAGATCCTGTTCGCGTATGGTGTGAAAGAGCTTCTTGCGAGCCTTCTGAAGACGGTCCGCCGCCTGGTTGTCGCTGATGGCATAAGCGATCTTATCCAGTATGGCAAAGCTTAAGTCGGGCTTCAAATAGCGCTCCGCCTCAGGGTGCGATTTCAGCTTGTCATACGGGGTCATCATGGCCTCGTAGCGGTAACGCTTGCGCTGCTTCCCCTTGGCATCCGTATGGGTCTCCGGAAAGAAGCAGGGGCGGTGGTAATTCAGGTAGGGATTCAAGACCTCCTGATTAAAGAGGTTCATCCGCTGGGCGAAGCGACTGGGGATGTGGCTATAGCCGAAGATCTTGCGCACCACGGACCCATTCTTGCTCTCAGCCAAGGCATTGTCGTTGGATTGCCGGGAGCGCGATTTCGTGAATGCGATTAGGAGTTTCTCCAGCAGTTCGGCCACCCGTTTGTTGATGTATTCCGAGCCGTTGTCCGAATGAAAACCCAGTACGTGAAAAGGGAACGCTTCCAGCAATTGTTCGAGGATCGGGATCAGATACGATTCACTGATCTTCTCGACTGTGCACACCACCTCGAACTGCGTGACCTCATCGACCGCATTGACATGATAAACGCCTTTTTTCCCGTCCAAATCCCCTTGGTGGACGGTATCGATGCGGATATACCCGGGGCGTCCATTAGGTACCGGTTTGCGGCGTTCGCCGATGGGGATCTGCCGAGGTTTGGTTTTTTCGAAGTGGCGTCGCAGCCGACCATAGGGGAGGGACTTACGGAGGTTATAGAGATGGCTCACCGAGATTTGCGCCAAGCGCTCATATTCGGTCTGCCCGAAGACTTGCAAGGCGCGCTCACAGAGCTTCTTGACGGCCGGTCCGCACGGCGTGTCGTGGCGTTGATCCATCGCCGCCAGTAGTCCGATATCAGCGGGCGTGTACTTCGGTGTAAAGCCTGCCACGGTCCTCTGGCGGCGTTTAAGGGTGCCGGTCGTGCGGTACTGGGCAATCAAGCGCGTCAGCTGTTGCCGGGAGTATCCGCTGACCTTTATGAGCACACGAATCACGACCCCTTGATGCCGCCTTGAGAGGGTGAGATACCGGAATCGGACGAGGGTCTTTTGCACCCATTCATACCGGGCTGCCGGGCTACTCAGTACCGAAAAGGCCACCGTCTGGGTGCCGGACAAAAACTCGGCCAACTGATCAATGGAGGTCAGGTTATCGAGGTTCATAAGGGTTTGCATCTCCCTATCATGAACGGAACCCGATCCGGCTTCAGACTCATTTCCTATTAGAAACACAGCCCCTCCTTCAGACTCACTTCATGTTGGACAAGGCTCGCGCTTGACACGCGATCAATGGTTGCGGGATCATCCGACGAAAGAATCGTGTATCTTGGCCGGGGCACCGGGTCGGGGATACCAGAATAATACGAAAGAGCGAGGGCGCTCGCCTCAAGCGAGGCCACGCGTGACCATGGAAAGATGTGTGAATCGAATCGCGGAGAAGGGAGCCTCCGCAAGAAGAGAGAGCGTGGGTGGGACAACGACCCATGGGGAAAGGGCTTCCCTGTGACCGAACCCGCCCAAGGCCCCGTCCCTCGTTCCCTTCCGCCCACCGGGTTCTGGGCCTTGGCGCAATTGGCCGGTTTTCATTAGCGCGCCGTCGACCCCGCCCAGCTGATTCGGGCGCTGGGCCTGGAAGGCCATCCTATCGGTATCCCGGAAATCCTGCTCGCGTGTACCACCATCCCTTTGAAGGCCTTGGAAGCGACGCTCTCTTGGGCGGATCTCGCGACCCTGAAGCAACCGGCCATCGGTCTCCTCACAGACGGGGAATACGCCATCGTGGGGCGTCGCCAAGGAGAGAGGCTACCGGTCACGCGCATCGGAGCCGGGCGCCCCGAATGGCTCTGTGAGGCGGATTGGGCGACGGTGGGGACCGGGCACTTTGTGCTGGTCACCGAGCGGCTGCGTCTCGGAAATCCCAATCGGCCCTTTGGGCTGGGGTGGTTTGTCCCCGTCCTGCACAAATACCGCAAGGCCTTGGCTGAGGTGCTGGTGGCGGCCTTCTTCTTTCAGCTCCTAGGCATTGGGCTGCCGCTTTTTATCCAGGTCATGATCGACCGGGTGTTCGTCTTTCAGAACCATGCCACCCTGCTTGTGGTCGCAATCGGGATGTTGGTCGTGATCACCTTCGAGGGCTTCTTCGGGGTTTTGCAGAGTGTGCTGCTGGCTCATGTGGGCAATCGCGTCGACACCACTCTGGGAAGCGCTATCTATCGGCACCTCGTGCGAGTCCCGTTGCGGTATTTCGAGAACCGCCGGGTGGGGGATACGACCGCGCGCGTGCGCGAGGTCGAGCGCATCCGTCAATTCCTGACCGGGCATGCGCTCTTGTCGGTGATCGATGGCCTCTTTGTGTTTGTGTATGTCGGTATCCTATTGCTCTACAGTCTGCGACTCACGGGCATTGTCCTGTTGGCCATGGCCGCGATCGCCGGAACGACTCTGATCTTTCGCGGGGCCTTGCGTCGGCGCATGGAAGAGTCTTTCGATGCCGATGCCCACAGCCAGGCCTTTCTGGTCGAATCCGTCACCGGCATGGGGACCTTGAAGGCCATGGCCCTGGAGCCCCAGATGAGCCGGCGCTGGGATACGCTCTTGGCCCACCAAGTGACGGCCGGCTACCGGGCGGATCGTCTACAGGGAATCGCAGGCGGCATCAGCCGCGCCCTTCAGAACCTTACGACGCTCGCCATCCTTTGGTATGGGGCCGGGCTTGTGCTCCATGGGGACCTTACGGTCGGGGCCTTGATCGCCTTTCAGATGCTCGCGCGGCGGGCGGTGAGCCCGGTCTTGCGTGTGAGTCTCCTCTGGCAGCACTTCCAGCAGGTGGGCGTCGGGGTGGCGCGCCTAGGGGACTTGATGAATGCCCCGGCCGAACCCGTGCTTGATCCTTCGCGCGCGAGCCTGCCGGCGCTTCAGGGCGGTATCGTCTGCGAGGGCGTCAGTTTTCGTTACCACCCAGACGGCGCCCGGGTGCTTGATCAAGTGAGTTTCGCCATCACCCCCGGACAAGTCGTTGGCATTGTCGGGCGCAGCGGGTCGGGCAAGAGTACATTGGCCAAACTTTTGGCTCGTCTCTACACCCCTGAGAGCGGCCGTATCCTGGTCGATGGCCAGGATTTGGCGCAGGTAGACCCGGGCTGGCTGCGCCGCCAGATCGCAGTGGTTCCTCAGGAGAGCTTTCTCTTTGGCGGCACGATCCGCGAGAACATCGCCATCCGCGCACCGGGGGCGCCTATGCGTCGCGTCATCGAGGCCGCGACATTGGCCGGCGCCCATGCCTTTATCGGGACGCTTGCGCAAGGCTACGACACGCCGACCGGTGAGCGCGGGGCGGCCTTGTCCGGGGGCCAGCGCCAACGCATCGCCATCGCTCGCGCCTTGCTGACAGACCCCCGCGTCTTGATTTTTGACGAGGCGACAAGCGCGCTGGATTATGAGTCGGAGCGTATTATTCAGGAGAACCTCCAGCGCATCTGCGCGGGGCGTACGGTGATCATCATCTCGCACCGTTTCAGCTTTTTGCGCGGGGCCGACCGCATCTATGTCCTCGATAACGGGCGCTTGGTGGAAGAGGGCGACCACGGCGCGCTCTTGCGCGCCCAGGGTCTCTATCACCACCTCTGTCATCAACAGGGGCTGGCGGCATGAGCGCGCAGGTGAGTCCGCCCCTCTCGCCCCCGGCAGCCCCCATCGGGCGACCGCCCTCCCTGTGGCGCGCCCCCCGCGCGTGGTGGCACGCCCGCACCCAGTTGACGACGGGGAGGGCGCTTCAGGCATTTCAGCCGCAGGCCCTGGTTATCGAGGACACGGCTCCCGCACTCTTTTGGCGGGGGCTCCTCTGGGTGCTGGCCCTTCTCGTGGCGACCCTGCTTCTGTGGGCGAGCCTCAGTAGTATCCCGATTTTGACGAGCGCCCCCGGGAAATTCGTGGCCGGGGCCCATACTCAGATTGTGCAAAGCCTCTATAGCGGGCAAGTCCAGAAGATCCTGGTCCACGCCGGCATGCGTGTTCGTCAAGGCGAGCCCTTGATTGAGTTAAATCCCCACGTAGACCGCCAAAGCCTTCAGGACCATCTGCGGGCTTTGGCCTTGAACGATGCTGAGCGGCGACGGGTCACAGACGAACTCACAGGGCAGGCCCAAGTCCCCACGGGTGCCCACGAGACCCAGAGCGCGGCGCTCTTGGAGACGACCCTTGCGCGCGCCGATCTCGCCGAAGAGCGCGCACGGCTCACCGCCGATCAAGCGGCGGTCACTGAGGCTCAGGCGCAATGGCGCAGCGCCCAGGGGCGAGAGACAACGGCTGTGCTGCGCGCCCGTCTCGATCAACGCCTCGTCCGGGAGGCGAGTCCTCTTGTCCCCGAAGGTGCCTTGTCGGGGTCTCATTACGCGCAACTTTTAGACGAAGCCCTGCGCGCCCAAGGCAAGGCTCATCGGGCGCGCCGGCGTGTCCACGCCCGTAAGGCCGCCCTGACCGCCGCGCACGCCACGACACGCAAGGATCAAGCGAAGTTTACCGACACTCTTCTCCAGAATTTGGAGCAGACGCTGGGGCAGACCTACAGCCTGCGTCGCAAGGTCGTCCACGCCCATCGCCACTTTGCCGCGAACTGGCTGCGCGCTCCGCTCACTGGCATCGTCCAAAGCCTGAAGGTGGCAACCGTCGGCACCGTCGTCCAACCGGGCGAGACGCTCGCCACCATCGAACCACCGACCCAAGCGCTCACCGTGACCGCCGATGTCCCAAGCCGTGACATTGGTTTTATCCACGTAGGCGACACAACCCATATCAAGGTCTCAAGCTACCCCTTCGAACAATACGGCATGATCCCGGGGCGCGTGACCTGGATCAGCCCCACGGCAGCCACCACCAATACGGTCGCCGCCCCTCCGGCGGGCGAAAATCCGCAGGCGACCAGCACCCCGGCCCCTGCGGCCTCCGCGACATCGCATGGACACTCCGGTAGCCTGAACCCTCCGACCCTCTATTACCGGCTGCACGTGCAGCCTCTTAAAGACACGCTCTGGGTCCAAGGCCACAAGCGTGCCATGCAGCCGGGTATGACCGTGACGGTCGACATCCGCACCGG
The DNA here is from genome assembly GCA_021795255.1 of Pseudomonadota bacterium. The sequence goes on along the minus strand of JAJYPQ010000090.1, from coordinate 5,071 downwards.
AAAGCGGCGTGTGATCGACTTCTTCTTGAACCCGATCGTGAAGTATCTCCATAATGGGGTAGAGGAGCGCTAAGACTATGACGCAAGTGGATAGTGCAAAGGCGATGGATTCCCTAACGAAAAACATGGCCCTGCAGACCGGAAACTCCCGTCCCTTGTCCGAATACCGAGGAGAGACCTTGCCGTTTCCGCGATTCTGGGGCTTGAGTGACGAGGTTCGGGCGCGTCATGAGCAGGCCGGCCGGCGCAACAAGTATAGCGTGGTGGTTGCCGTTCTGATTCTCGCGCTTACGGCCTTCCTGGCGCCGCTGCATGGCTTTGCGCGAAACCTGCTGTGGCGTCAAGTGATCCTACGGGATATGGGCTCAGTCTTTCCGGTCATCCGCGTGGCCTATGCCGTCAGTCCTCTGCCGGGGTTGGCGGCCCTCTTGTGGGCGGTGAATCTTCCTTTGCTTTTTATCGTGTTCCTGCCGGTGGGGTGGCAGACGTTCCCTCGAAGATTGCGGGACTGTGACTATTCGCTGGTGCGGCTCGTCGTCTGGCGGACCCGACCTCTCTCCGGTACCAGTATGCGTCACGCGGTCCAGTTTGCAGCTCTTGTCGGCGCCCTGAGTCTGGCTGTCGCTCTGAATGGCGACATCCGAGGCTACTGGCTTTGGGAACGTCATGGGCCGTCGGCCCTCACTTTGATGGCGCACGCGAAGACTTATGCGGCCTTTGGGCTCTTTAGCGGTTGGGACTATGTCCATCAGGCCTTTTATTACCTCGCCAACTCCACGCGGGCGGGGCTTCTAGCGGCCTTTGTATATAACGACGTGGGACTTATGGGCTTTGCAGCAACATTTGGCTTGCTCGCGACGATCCTTGGGCATTACCGCCATGTGCGGCGAACGACCAAATGTGACGAGGAGACTCTGAACGCCTTGTACGCCCGCTGGCGCGGGCAGGAAAAAGGTGTGGGGAAGAAGGGGTGATAGGGGTAGGGAACTGAAGACTTCGTAACAGACATACCAATCGCAACGGGTATCACAACCCAGGGAGGCAGTAATGACAACAGCAGTCGTGGGTGTTCCAGTCGTCGGTACAACGAATCCGTCAACTGGCAACACCGTCTTCGAAACTCTCCAGACGGCTATTCAGAACACGATTAATGCCGGTATGAGTGTGGATGAGTTTTTTGCAAATCTGGCTGCAGCTGCCGGGGCCTATGTTGGGGAGGTATTCGTCAGCCTTGCAGATGCCTTTCCGGAACTAGCAGTCCCATTTGTTGCTGGGTACGGAGTCTTGGGGGGCGCTCCGGATTTTGCGCAGGGCACGCTAAGTGGGTTTGAGGAGGGCGCATTTGGCGTGGTCGGTGGCATTGGGGGCGGTGCGTTGGGTGGCGCCATTGGAGGCGAAGCCATCGATCCTTTTGGAGGAGGCGTTGCAGGGGCCGTTATTGGAGCCCTGGCAGGACGACCCTTTGGGTCACAGATCGCACAGTTCGGCGAATCGCTGCCGTATTTCGGGTCGAGCCCGGCGGCCTCATTCTCGGCGCCGGGCGGTTTCCCCAATCTCTCAGTTGGCGGCTTCGGCAGCAGTTTTCCGTCAGACATCCTTGCCAACAATGCCAGTTATGGAGGTTCGTTCGGAAATAGTTTTATGTCCAGCGCCTTCGGGAGCTCCAGTTATGGAGCCTCTTTTGGCAGCAGCTTTATCTCTAACGTCTTCGGCAACAACTCGAGCTCCAACGGGTTTGGTAGCAGTTTTACGTCAAGCATTCTTGCCAACAACTCGAGCTCCAACGGGTTTGGTAGCAGTTTCGGCTAGGTTGGTTCGGTTAGTAGAGTACCAGTATAGCGATGTGTGTTGGGCCTTAGCGAAGAAGCCAGGGACGGCTATTAAGCGGGATTGAACAACGGGAACGCCTCCGCTAGGAATGCCGGCCGACGCATCTGAGTGGTAAGCTATAAGAAAAGTCGATGGAGGACATTGGACGGCAAGCGACAGGGCAATAAAAGTGTGAAATCGTAATAAGTGTGAATAAAGAAACTGAAAAAGTAGAGATCTCCAATTATGAGTCAATAAAGGGAGCGCAAGCCTACGGACGGCCAGTTCAGAAAATATCCGTTTTCGGTTCCAACTTGAAGTATGGGACGCAACGGATAATGGAAGCGTTAAGGTAGCGCAAAGGCGCGCCCAGGGACCGAGCTTACCTGCATCGAGAATCACTGCCAGCGAACAAGTAGATCTGAGGAAATCGTTTAGGAGAGCACAGTGGTGGCGGTATATGAAGATCGTCAAGGGAAGACCGTGGAAACAAACGACTTACTGAGAGAATTTCCGCATAGTAAAACGGTTCTATTGCGGTGCGTAAAAGCGTGGCAGGCGTTAGGTGAACATAAGCGCGCCCTGAGCGTAAGCCGGGGCGCGCTCAGTACGGGCGATGAGACAGCAGAACTTCATGAGGCTGCGGCTATTTCCTGTGCCGAGATGCAAGATTACGCTGGCGCTGTTGCGCACTTGCGGGTGGCGCTTAGACTTTTTCCTGCTTCTATCCCGATAAGCATGCGACTAGCGCGCGCTTTGATGGGGATAGGGAAACTGCCAGAAGCGCAAGCATTACTACATCATATAACTCGAAATGCACCTCATTTAGCAAATGCCTGGTATCTTTTGGCACAATTACTAAGCGCAAAAGAGGATCAAAAAGGCGCACTGTCATGTTGCCTTCGTACGATCCAATGTGATTCGCACCATGTAGACGCGATGCTACAGGCAGGGGACATATTGGCCAGCGAAGCGTATGCAGAAGGGGCCATGGAACTTTACCAGAGAATGATGTTGGTTAGATCCAGCGCAACAGGTTGGATGCGGATCGCAGCCAGTCAGCACGCACAGGGCTTGCTTGAAGATGCCGAACGGAGTTACCGACAGGCGATTGCGCTGGACGCAGGTGATGTCGATGCGCAGATCGGGCTTGGCAAGATCTTGATGCAGCGTGGTCAGTCGGAGGCCGCACGAGACTACTTTGAGGCGGCGCTTAGAATGCGTCCTGAGATGGAAGCTGCGCAATTAGCCTTGACTATATTAATGGAACATAACGGGCAAAGAGAAGAGGCGAGAAGCCGAGTGTATGAGTGGCTGGAAAAAAGCCCGAATCATCCGGGTTTCTTGGGCCTCAAGGCTCGACTAACTTGTGGAGATGATGAAAAACGAGTAACAGTTGCTCAGATTGAGGCGCGACTGCACTGTGGTGGCTTACCAAAGGATCTGGCATGCAGCCTGCACTTTGAGGCGGGTAGATTGGCGGATGCTCTTGGAGATTTTCCTAACGCTTTTCGTTACATTGCGGTAGGCAATGTACATCGGAAGCGCGAGAAGCGTTATCGTCGAGAGAGCACTGAGCGAGGATTTGAAGAATTAAGAAGAGTCTTTACATCTGCATTTCTGAATAGAGCCCCCCGAGCACCAGGAGGCGAACGTACGCCTATTTTTATAGTAGGCATGCCTCGGTCTGGGGGCTCGCTTGCTGAGCAGATTCTTGCGAGTCATCCGAACGTTTATGGCGCCGGAGAGTTATGGGAGTTGGAAATGGTGGTGCGGCGCCGACCGCAGAACGAGGGTGACCATTTGCTATATCCCATGCGCATGGCTGAAGTAGACAGGGAGACTTTGGCGACAATGGCCTCTACGTACTGGGCTAATCTTCCAAACGATGCGCGGGGCGCATCTTTTGTGACCGATAAAATGCCTCACAATTTTGAGCACATAGGATCAATTTCACTTCTGTTTCCGAATGCTCGCATCATTCATTGCCAACGTCACCCATTAGATGTCGGTATTTCTTGTTTTATGCAGAATTTTTCTGAGGCGAACGCTTTCAGTCATGACCTCGCCGACTGTGGCTTCTTCTACCGTCAGTACGCCGCGCTTATGGATCACTGGCGGTTGGTCCTGACAAAACCTTTCTTTGAGCTGCCGTACGAGACTTTAGTAACCGATCCCGAGCCGACAGTGCGGGCTCTGCTTGACTACTGCGGTCTCTCCTGGAACGACTCCTGTCTACGCTTTCATGAAAACAAACGGGTGGTGCATACGGCAAGCTACCAACAGGTACGGGAGCCCTTCTATACTGGTTCTGTTGGGCGGTGGCGTCATTACGCGTCCTATCTTAGACCACTTGTCGAGGAATTAGGTGATCTTGTGTCGGAAGAAGATCGAGCCCGTGTCCTTTCGGCGGCCGAGAAGGCCGGAACTGCTGGCGAAGGCGCGTCCCAGGCGGGGACCGGGTAGTGCCATTCAAAACACAAAAGGGTAGGGGTTTTATGCCTATGGGCCCAGCGCTACTGGCGCTGTGTTTCGGCGTGCTTGCAACCGCGCAGGCGTCTGTGCGGAGTTCAGGGCTCGCCCGCATCCTGCACGTCACGCGTCCTTGGCAGGCAGGAGACCAGGGCCAGGGCACACAGGTGGGTGTAATTTCTGGAGGCGCGAGCAATTTCCGAGTGTTGGCCCGACATCAGATCTTGTCTGGCGATGTGGGCCGCTTCGGACGACGACACGGACGCGGTGATGAGGGCGACTGGATGACGCAGGTAGGCGCGCCTGCGCGACGACCGCCTCGCCCGCCATTTCGCGGCAGAGCCTGCTAATATCCCGTGAGCCCATAGTGAAAGTGAGACGCATCATCTTCCTCGCATACCGAAAAAAGGTATGACCGCGTATTGGGCGGGTTGTATGCTTGCGGTGACGCTCGCGATGTCACCGCCACCCGTAGGCGCTACACGTCTTTCGGGGTCGCACGCGACCCCTCCCTTACCGTTCGCGACCGCCTTACGCCGAGCGCTCCGGCATGCCGAGACGATCCAGGCCGCCGAAGGGGCCTTGACCCAAGCCCATGGCCAGCATCTCACGGCCCTCGCCGCGTTCTTGCCGACCCTGTCGGTGAGTGATGACGAACAGCTCTATTCCCCCCTAGGACCCCAGTCCTCGACCTTTATTGCCGGGACCCTCGTCTCGACCCGCGGGCGTTTCTATGACAACGCGGCCACGGTCAGCGCCCAATGGAATCTCTTTGATGGGGGTAAGGACG
>JAJYPQ010000603.1 GCA_021795255.1 Pseudomonadota bacterium | reverse complement strand
GGCTAAGAACCTTATTATTGTCGAGTCGCCGGCGAAGGCCAAGACAATGGCCAAATACCTCGGCAAAGACTTTACGGCCTTGGCCTCTTACGGCCACGTGCGCGATCTCGTGCCGAAGAAAGGCGCGGTTGATACCGAACATGACTTCCACATGAAGTACGAGATCATCGAAAAAAATCGCAAGCACGTGGATCTCATCGCGAAGGCTATGAAAAAGGCCGATGTCCTTTATCTCGCGACCGATCCGGACCGCGAAGGCGAAGCAATTTCCTGGCATCTCTACGAGATACTGAAGGACGAAGGGCTGGTCGAAGACAAGCCGGTGCATCGAGTCGTCTTTCACGAGATCACCAAGCGCGCCATCCAGAAGGCCGTGCGAGAGCCCCGGCCGCTTTCGGAGAATCTCGTCAATGCCCAGCAGGCGCGGCGCGCCTTGGATTACCTAGTTGGCTTCAATCTCTCTCCGCTCTTGTGGAAGAAGGTGCGCCGCGGTCTGTCCGCGGGCCGCGTGCAAAGCCCCGCCTTGCGGCTCATCGTCGAGCGCGAAGAGGAGATTGAGAAGTTTGTCGAGCGCGAGTATTGGACGATTGAATCGGAAATGGAGGCTCACGAGCAGACCTTCCTCGCCAAACTGACCGTCCTTTCGGGTAGCAAGCTCGATCAGTTTGCGATTGGCGATGCCACGCGCGCCGCCGAGGTCGAGGCCCAGCTGCGCCGGGGCGCGCCGCACGGGACCTACCGCGTCACGGGAGTAGAGCGCAAGCAGCGTAAGCGCCATCCGGCCCCGCCTTTTACGACCTCGACCTTGCAGCAGGAGGCGGCGCGCAAACTCCATTTTACGGCTCAGCGCACCATGCGCACCGCCCAACAGCTCTATGAGGGCATCGAGCTCCAGGGCGAAACCGTCGGGCTCATCAGCTATATGCGTACCGATTCCGTGACCCTAGCGCAAGACGCTCTCACCGAGATTCGTGCGGTCATTAAGGAGCGTTTTGGGGCCGAGAACCTCCCGGAGGCCCCGCATCTCTACAAGACGCGATCGAAGAACGCGCAAGAGGCCCATGAGGCCATCCGCCCGACGTCGGTCGCGCGGGCCCCGGAGGACCTGAAGGCCTTGCTCAGCGCCGACCAGTTGAAGCTGTACGATCTGATCTGGCGGCGCACTATGGCCTGCCAAATGATTCCGGCCCTGCTCGATACCATGGCGGTCGATCTCGAGGCGGGTCCCGGCGACGTGTCGCGGGCCACAGGCTCGGTCGTGTTGGTACCGGGCTTTATGGCCGTTTACCAAGAAGGCGCGGATGATCGCAAGGGCGATGGCGACGACGACACCGATCGTCTCCTTCCGGACATGCGCGAAAACGATCGGATCCATGTGAAGGCGATCCATAAGGAGCGGCATTTTACCGAGCCGCCGCCGCGCTATTCCGAGGCAAGCCTCGTCAAGACCCTGGAGGCCTACGGTATAGGTCGCCCGTCGACGTATGCGACCATCATCCAGACCCTGCAGCAACGCGAATACGTGGTGCTGGATAAACGCCGGTTTAAGCCGACCGACGTCGGTCGGGTCGTGAATAAATTCCTGGCCCTCCATTTTGAGCAGTATATCGATTACGAGTTTACCGCGCGTCTTGAGGATGATCTGGACGCGGTGTCGCGCGGTGAAAGGGAGTGGATCCCTCTGCTGCGAGATTTTTGGGCCGCGTTTCATCGGCAGGTGAGCGATAAGGAGGATGCCGAGCGCCCCGGGATCGAGGTGCTTGAGGAGACCTGCCCCCAGTGTCAGAAGCCGCTTTCGAAGCGCCTGGGGCGCAACGGCTACTTCATAGGCTGTACCGGATATCCGGAGTGCGATTACACGCGCAATTTGGGCGAGGATGCCGATGCCCCGGCCGCCGAAGTGGTAGCGGATCGGCAGTGCCCCGAATGTCAGGGGGCGCTCGTGATCAAGCGTGGTCGCTACGGACGCTTCATCGGGTGCAGCAATTACCCCGCTTGTCGGCATATGGAACCGCTCGAAAAGCCCACGGACACCGGCGTCGTTTGTCCAGAATGCAAACAGGGCGCGCTGCTTAAGCGCAAATCCCGTTACGGTAAGTTGTTCTACTCGTGCTCCCGTTACCCGGAGTGCAAATACGCGGTGTGGAACCCGCCGCTTGCCGAGCCGTGTCCGCAGTGCGGCCACCCCATCCTGACTGTGAAGACGACGAAGCGTCGGGGAACGGAAAAGGTATGCCCGCAAAAGGAATGCGGTTACGCGATCCCCTGCCCCGAGTGCGCCTCAGACGCCTCTTGACCTGAACTGACTGACTGTCGCCAAGAGGCACCCTTGGTCCTAAGACCCTTTCACAGAAGTCGGGTCGCGATGTTCTGCCGCTATTGCCAGCCGACCTATTCGATCCTCGCTCGCCCCTTGAGCAGGTTCGATTGCGTCCTGACAGTAGGGTCGCAGCGCCGTCCGTAGCGGAGGTGCGGCATAATCCGGGTACCGGAATTATGCCGGAAGTCGCGAGTTCGGGGCTTACGTGATCGCCCGCCTGGCAAGGCCGTCCCGGGGCGCCCTCCACACGACGGATCGCACGCCGGCCTACCCTCTATGGCGCCCACCGGCACCGCCAATGCCGTGGCTGGGACGATGACCCGGGCCGGTCTGATCGTCAAGGCGCGTCGCGACCGCAAGGTGTA
>JAJYPQ010000602.1 GCA_021795255.1 Pseudomonadota bacterium | reverse complement strand
GCACTACACCGTGCTATTCGAAAACATCAACGGCAAGATGTTCGAGACCAAGGCCCTGCTGTCCTGACGGGAGCCCGCTGTCGAATGGTGGGCCTTACCAAGCCTTGGTCAAAACCAGGGCGACGCGGGTGTCATGAAGGCCCGATATGATATGGTGATCGACGGCCGTCACGAACACGCCCGCGCTAAAAGTGTGCCACGACTTGGTAAAGCCGACCCCGTAGTCGTCGTAAGAGGCCACGGTGTCACCGTTGGTGTGCCCGGCATGGAGCACAAGACCGAAACCGCTCCCCAGGCGCACATGGTAGCCGGCCTCAAGATAGGTGTTGCCGTGCTGCCAGTCATGGTAGACGCCGCCCGACAGGGGCCCGAACCGCAATCGCAGGAAGGTCTCTTCGAAATTGAGCGAGCTCACATCGAAGCGGTAAGCGGTGGCGCCGACGTTGAATCCCAGTCCCGACGGGGTCATGTCGCGGATACCGCCTGTGAAGTCGGCCCGTTCATGCGCCCCACGGTAATCGAGCGTCGAAAGAAATCCACGAACATAAAGGCCGATGGGTCCAACCGCGGTCACCGACCCTTGCAACGCGGGGTTGCCGTTCGACTCCGAGATGCCGCGCCAGACGTAATTGCTCATGAGCGAAACCTGCCCGCTCACACCCTCCGCATAGGCGGGGAGCGCCAACAAAGCGGTCAGGGCCAAGGTTGATTGGAGGCGGGTCAGGGTACGCACGAGCGCATTATATAGCAGCCGAGGCTGGTGGCCAGTCCTTCCGCCTTGACCCCTTCGCGCAACAACGAGAAAGGCTTATACTACGTCTATGTTGACACGAATCTTGGATCAAATCGCAGCGACCGCACGCGCGGCCGTCCCCCCGGAGTTCGGACAGGACGTGGAAAAGAACGTCCGTGCAGTCCTGGACAGCACGTTCCAGAGATTGCGCCTCGTGACACGCGAGGAGTTCGAGGTGCAGCAAGCGGTCCTTCAGAAGACCCGCGAACTGGTTGAACGTCTCGAGCGCCAAGTCGCGGAACTCGAGGCCAAAAACAGTAACACCGGGTCTGCCAAAAAGCCGCCAACCGCCGTTTAAGGCGGGTTTCAGGCCGCGAAGGATGTGCCAGCGGCAGCGTGGACCGCGTACGCGCTTCGCGCTATCCTTAGCGCCCACGCGCCCTTAGCTCAGTTGGATAGAGCGTTGGATTCCGATTCCAAAGGTCAGAGGTTCGAATCCTCTAGGGCGCACCAACCCACTGAAATTCCATCGGTTTCTAACACTTCGAGCGGCTGCTAAGCTCGGGCTACGACATGTGCCCATACGGCGCCCACTAGGTGCGCAATGCGCAAGGCAACCCAGGTGATGGATCTCGTTTGAGCATATGGGCCGAGGTACCCGTTCACGGCGCCCTGGCCGGCAGGGGTAAGGTCACGCCGGCTCTGCCACCAGGCGGACTCCCAGGGCAGCACAGACCCGACTGATGGTGTCAAAGCGGGGCTGCGCATCAGGACGCAAGGCTTTGTAAAGCGCCTCTCGGGCCATACCGGAGGCCTTGGCGGCCTCTGTCATACCACGGGCCCTTGCGATATCACCCAGAGCGGCCGCCAACAAGGCGGGGTCTTGCGCTTCCAGGATATCGGTGAGATAAGCCGCAATCGTTTGTTCGTCCTCGAGATACGTGGCCGCATCGAAAGGGGGCAGGTCTACCACTTTGATTGCGGCTCGTGCCGTCTTTTTTCGGGAATGAGTCTGTTTGGCTGCCATGCTTCAGTCCTCCACTCGCGCCGCCAAATCTTTGGCACGACGAATGTCCGCCTTCTGGGTTCGCTTCGAACCACCCGCGAGCAATACGATCACCTAATTGGCGCGCCGTGTCACCCATGGACATTTTACTGGGCGCCTGACCACTATCTTGTGGTGAGATGCAACCTCGTTCCGAGTTGGCAAACTGGAAGGCCTGCGCCACGATCGCCCTCAACCAATTCGCCGAAGGAGTCGTGAGATGAGGCCGCTGACGTCGCGCTGCCGCAGGATTCTCGCATCCCGCCGCTCCGGCTCGGCGCCCTCGCCCAGCTCGAACTTGGCTGTCGATACCGGACCGTCCTTGCGGTAGCCTTCGGTTTTGTCGTCATCCGTAAAGCGTACCCGCAAAATCGCCAGCGCTGCCTCGATGACGGCAGCATGCTTGCCATCGCGGGCCTTGCTAAACGCCTCCGCGACACCATCAAGGCCTTCCGATGCGTGCTCGATGCAATAGATCAGGTCGTGCGCATCTTTTCGCTCAAAACGCTGATCAAACGCGAACGCCTTCAGGCAAGTGAAGCTGACGATATTCGCGTGCTTGATCGTTTCGGTCGCGACACCGTTGTCGCCCAGCAGTTGAGCGTGGATCTCGGCAGCCTGATACAGATCGAAAACAATGGCGCAATGGGGGATGTTCAAGGCCGAAATGGTCCCTTCCGGCGGCAGGGGTTGAACCTTGCCGCCTCCGATATTGGGCGCATCCGCGAGCAGCTCCAGCACCATTAATGCGCCGTACTCGGTTCGTGTCTGCCATCGCCATGACAGCTTCTGGTGCTTTTCGTTCTCGGCCCGCTCGAACCCCATCTTTTTGAGATTGCCCTCCAGGGTGCGATAAGCCTCCGTTTCAGCCAGAATTTGCAGGTCGATCACGACATCGACATCCATTGTCCCGG
>JAJYPQ010000601.1 GCA_021795255.1 Pseudomonadota bacterium | reverse complement strand
GCGGGCGCTGAAAGAGAGTCTCGGATACATTGTGCAATTGCCATCTTCCATGGCGATAGCGGCCGCTTGCGGCAAAGAGTTCGCGGGCCAATTGCCCGTGATCGAAATCGTAAATCGTCACTCGGAGTATGGTCAGGTCCGGCAACACTTCGCCGATGTTCACAAAGCTCCGACCCTCCTTAAGCCACAGACCCTGGGCGTTTTCGGCGGCCCCCAGCCCGGCCTGCTGGGCCTGTTCGCGGCGCGCGACGGACGCGGCCTTGGGACCCACGAAATCACCGAGAACGGCGGTCAAAAGCCCCAGGACCAGGGCCGCCCTCAAGGCCGCGTAAGCGATACGGCGGACGGACACGCCGGCGGCCCGTAAGGCGGTCAATTCTCCGTCCATGGCCAGCGATGAAAGGCCTAGGGTAGATCCCACCAAGGCCGACATCGGAAAGAGCATGGAGATCTTCGCGGGCAAGCCCAGGGCCAGGACCACAAAAACCCGATAGAGCGCGCCGTGCTGCGCATGCCCCAAGGTGGTGACCAGGTCAAAAAACAAAAACAGTCCGACAAAGACGGAGAGAACGAGGGCCGTGCTCAAGATGAGGCGCTTGGCGATATAGGTGTATATGAGGCGCATCAGCGTAAGGCGAGCCGCGGCAAAAGCGTCTTCCCGCGAGCGCGGCGATTAAAGAGCGTCGCGGCGAACAGCGCGAAGATCGCGTGGACCCACCACAAACCGAGCCACGAGGGCTCTTGGCCGCGAGCCAAGAGGGCGTGGGCAATACTCAGGAGATTGGCGTAACTGAAATAAGCCAAAACCGCGGTAAAAAGCGGGGCGAAAGCGCCTTTTCGCGAATCCGTATAGGCAAATATCAAGGCCAGTGGCGCCAGCACAAAAAGCGATAGGGGTTGCGCCAAACGCCACTGCCACTCGGCGATGGCGCGCGGATTGGCCGAGCGCAACAAGGTGAGCGTCGGCACCTCGTCGCGCGTAAGGTTAGTCGGGTTCGGGGCGAACGGCTTGCGCTTTATGCGCAGGGCGTAGGTCCGATAACGCAGAATGCGGTAATTCGCGCGCCCCGGGATCCCCTGATACCGGCGGCCGTTCAACAACACCAGGAAATGCGCACCGGTATGCCGGTTCTTATATTCGTAGCCGCGTTTTGCGATAAGGACCCCGCTTTTTCCGAACTGCGAGCTGCTTACGAAAATATTGTACAGGCGGCCGTTGCCGCCCACCCGCTCGACATAAAAAATGGCACGGCCGTTCCTGGTATGGTTGAAACGGCCCGGCACGATGCCGGCGGCATAGGCCGAGGTATTCTCGAGCTTGATCTTGTGGAGCAGTAAGGCCGCCATGGGCGCAAGGTAAAAGGCAATCGCGCTCACCACGGCCGCCACCGCGCTAATCCAAATGAACGTTGGCCGCAGAAGTTGCGAGAGACCGATCCCGCAGGCCGCCAAAATCGTCACTTCGCTGTCCCGATACCACCGAGCCATGGTCAGCAAAAGGCCGATAAAGACCGTCAAGGGCAGAATCATCGCCAAATTCTTCAGCAATTCGAGCCCCAATAGGCTAAAAACCACGTGTACGGGAAATTCGCCGCTGGCGGCCTCGCTTAGAAGCTTCACAAGGCTTACCACGAGATAAAGCGTCAGAAACGTGAGGGTAACGAGCGACGTGGTCTGGGTCGCTTCGCGGTAGAAGGCCTTATGGACGATCACGGCTTTTGCTGACGGCGTAAGCGGTTTATCATGCACGGATTCGCGTCACAGCGCTCACATGCCTTGGAACCGGGAAGAGACTCTGGAAACCTATGGAATACACATTCACCCAAGAAGCCCCTGAAAAGTTCGCGACCGACTGCCTCATCGTAGGGATCCATGAAAACGGCCTCCTCTCGCAAGCCGCAACCGCCATAGACCAGCTGCTCGACGGTGAAATTGCGTCCATTGTGCAACGCGGCGACATCGAAGGCAAACCCGGACAGACGCTTCCCTTGTTGCGCCCCGTGGGTCAAGCCCAAAGGGTCGTTCTCGTGGGCATGGGCGTACAAGGCGAATGCAAGGCCGCCCAGTTTAAGGAGTCGGTCGCCCGAGCGGCGCAGGTGGCCGCTGACCTCCACGTCAAGAACTTCGGCTGTTTTCTGCCGGAAATCGCGATCAAAGACCGCAGCCCGGCCTGGGGCCTCGAACAGGCCATCGTCGCTACCGAAGACGCCCTCTATCGCTTCGACCGTCTGAAGACCCGTACCCCCAAACGGCTTATGCCACACGGCTGCACGTTCGCGGCACCGCAACTGCCGCAGGCCGATGCCAAGCAGGCGTTGGCCGCGGGACAGGCGCTATCGCGCGCGATCTCGTTCGCGAAAGACCTTGCCAACCTCCCCGGCAATATGTGCACCCCCTCCTATCTTGCAGATCAGGCGCAGGCCCTAGGGGCGCGTACCGGGGTGACTGTCACCGTGCTTGAAGAATCGGATATGAAGGCCTTGGGGATGGGGGCGCTGCTGGCTGTGGCGCGGGGGTCCCATGAACCGGCCAAACTCTTGGTCCTGGAATATCGGGGCAATGGGGCCACATCCCCCATTGCCCTCGTCGGTAAGGGCGTCACCTTCGATTCGGGCGGCATATCGATCAAACCGCCCGCCAATATGGACGAGATGAAGTTCGACATGTGCGGAGCCGCCACCGTGCTCGCGACCG
>JAJYPQ010000089.1 GCA_021795255.1 Pseudomonadota bacterium | reverse complement strand
TCCGCAATCAAAGTGGCAGATCCGCCCCCTTTTCGATGCGGCCCCGTATCTTGACGACGAACAAACGATTGCGGCTTATCTGACCGATATCCTGGAAGCGCAAGACCCCGCCTTGCTGGCGGCCGCTCTGGGTGATATTGCGAAAGCCCGTGGTATGACAGACATCGCCAAGGCCTCCGGTATTGCTCGTTAGGCGCTTTACAAAGCCTTGCGCCCTAATGCACGGCCCCGCTTTGACACAATGGGTCGGGTATGTGCTGCCCCGGGAGTGCGGTTGGTGGAAGAGCCGGCATGGCCACTGTGGGCTGGGGCGCCATGCGCCTCGGCCAACGCTCAAATGACATGTGTCACTGGGGATGGCCTCCGGCCCCGTGGGTATGTTGCGGACGCCTGGGCACGCGCCACGACTCGAGCTTAGTCGGTCGCCCGAAGTTGTGATAAATTAATGCTGTTTCAAGGGGTTGGTGCGCCCTAGTGGATTCGAACCACTGACCTTTGGAATCGGAATCCAACGCTCTATCCAACTGAGCTAAGGGCGCGCGGCGTAAGGATACCGCGAAGCACCCAGGCGGTCTACGCCGTCCCTCGGCTTCTACGGTGTCCTGCCTGGGCAGCTTTCCCGGCGGGGTTAAGGGGCAAGCGGCGGCATAGGCGGCTTGGTCCGATCCTCAAGTTCCGCCACCTGCCGTTCCAGACGCTCGACCAGCTCGCGCGTTCTCTGGAGAACCGCTTGCTGGACCTCGAATTCCTCGCGCGTGACAAGTCGCAGCCGCTGGAAAGTGCCCTCGAGCACTGCCCGCACGTTCTTTTCCACGTCTTGTCCGAACTCCGGAGGAACCGCCGCCCGGGCTGTTGCCGCTATTTGATCTAAGATTCTTGTCAGCATCGCGTCAGTATAAGCCTTTCTCGTGAGTGAGCGAAGGGGTCGAAGGGCTGGCGGTCGGGCCCGGCTTCTATATAATGCTTTGCGTGACGACTCTTACCCGATTCCGGGCGGCCCTGGCGCTGGCCCTGCTTTTCGCGGCCCCCGCCTATGCTGAGGGGATTAGCGGCCAGGTATCGCTTCTCAGCAACTACGTCTGGCGCGGTATCTCCGAGTCGAACGGCAATCCCGCGCTGCAGGGATCGGTCTTGGCCCAAGGGCCTGCCGGCCTTTATGCGCAAGCCTTTGTCTCGACCCTGGATTATCAGGGCGCGAACGTCCGCGCTGATTTTTCCGGGGGTATAAGCGACATGACCTCCTCGGGCTTGGGTTTCAATGCCGGGGCCACTGCCTATCGCTTTGATGTCAATTCCTTGAATTTCGAAGAGACGTACCTCCGCTTACGTTTTGGATCTCTGTCGGCTGGTGTCTACCACGACTGGCAACACGATAATACCTATCTTGAGACGGGCTATAAGGTGGGGCTTGGCAGCGGTGTTCACCTCGTGCTGCACGGGGGACACACGAGCGGCCGCACGGTCGCTTCCTACGACGACTATGGAGTCGGTCTCACCAAATCCTGGCACAGCTTTACGGCCGGTATTTTTGTGACAGCAATAGACCGGCACCCCTTGTCTGGTCTGCACGATGCCCATGTGGTGCTGGCTCTCAGTCAAGCTTGGTGATCTTGACTGAGAGCATCTGACCCGCACCTAGGATACGGTAGCGCTGGTCTTGAACTTCTTCCCATTAATGTTCTGAAAAATAATCGTGTAATGTCCGGCGGTAAGATGGGCAGCCTTGGTGGGTGCCAGCGTTACCCACGCCTTGGCGCCCATCTTGGCCTTGAGCCCAAAGAGCCCGGGGCCGAACTTGTTGTACTTGTAAACATTGTGGATATGGCCGCGCGCAGCCTTCTCAAGCGCCTTGCCGCTCCACTTTTCCACAATCCCGTGGGGTCCGCTTACGACGACTCTGACGATATGCGCAGGAACCGCCGGCGTGCCGCCATCCAAATAAGCGAGCACTTGCACTCGACCGTGCGGCGATACGCTCCCCCTGCTTAAAGTCACATGATGCTTCCCGGGACTGACCGGCCCACCATGGAAGGGTGTGAAGATCGAGCCGCGGAAGTAGTTGTAGAACACCGCTGTGAACAAGATCGCGATGATTGCAAGTCCTTTACCCCAGCCCTCGAGCTCGCGGTTCGAAAGCGGCGCGCTGCCAAGCCACCGAAACCATCCGGCATCGGCTAGGCTCGGATTCTTTTTCATGAGCCACCCGTCCACGGACCAGAGCCCGGCGCCAGCGACAAAGACCGTACAGGCCATGGCAAAGGTCGCCGATGCCATGGTCCACTCATCTATGCAGGTGGCCCCCTGCCAACCAAATACCAGCATCAGCGAGACGCTAAGACCGATGCTCAAGATCGCGTTGAGGCGGGTGAGAAATCCAAGCATAAGCCCAAGCCCGCTTACGAACTCGACTGCGCTGACTAGCACCAGGAGCGCGTAAACGAGTGTCGGGTTGTGCAGGATGGCGCTTATGACGTGTCCTAAACCGAGCACTGCGCCGGGCATGCCGCCCTGCAGTTTGTTGGCCATCCAACTATGCGCGTGAGGATTCAGCTTTTGCGGCGCGTAAATAAAACGTCGCGCACCGCCCCCCCAATAGATCCATCCTATGACAAGACGTACTGCGAGGACGGCTGCGCCCATCATGCGAAAGGCGGCCGCTCGATCATAGGTTTGTTCGGCTGCGTATCGGCTCATAAGTGTTGTGCCCCTATCGTCTGTGATTTTTCTGATTCGATTAAGCCCCGCTTTCTCGGGCCTCACTGCTAAGTGTGTCGCGCCGTAGCGCGCTAGTAAATAACAGAGCCCATCCGGTCACAAGAGCCTTTGTCACTAGCAAGATGCCGATAGCGCCCCTAAGTCTATTGTCTTTGGCCACCAGAGCCTGAATACTGGCTCGGCCTTAACGCTCTTCGATGGCGCAGGGCTTCCGGAGACCTTGCCTCATGCATCAGTCGCTGTGGGTCGAGATGCTGGCGCGCAGCCAGTTTGCCTTTATTGCGGGCTTTCATATCCTGTGGCCACCCGTCACCATAGGGCTAGCTGTCGCTCTGTTTGTTCTCGAGGCCCTCTGGCTTAAGACGGATAACACATTCTACTACCGCCAAGCTCGCTTTTGGAGCCGGCTCTTCTTGCTCAATTTCGCGGTCGGCGTGGTGTCGGGCATTCCCATGGAGTTCGCGTTTGGCGATAACTGGGCACCCTTGGCTCGATTTGGCGGAGGATTTCTCGGTAACCTTCTCGGATTTGAGGCCGTACTTGCGTTTATGCTTGAGGCCGCGTTTCTCGGCCTCATGGTTTTCGGATGGGGGCTTGTTGGACGGCGCATGCACCTTTTCGCGACCGGGATGGTCATGTTCGGAAGCATTTTGTCGGCGTTTTGGATCATGGCCGCCAATTCCTGGATGCAAACGCCAACCGGGGTGCGCCTGTTCCGCCATCATCTGATCATCACGAGTTATTTGAGCGCCATCTTTAACCCCGATCTCCCCTATAGCTTTTTGCACATGCTGATCGCGTGTCTCATCATGGGCGCTACCGTGCTCGGCGGGATCAGTGCCTGGTACCTGCGAAACCGCCGCTTTGCCGATTTTTTCCTGCCTAGTCTCAAATACGCAGCCGTTGCGCTTGCGGTCTTAGGACCCCTCCAGATCTTCGTTGGGGATAGCGCGGGCCTTCATCTCGCGGTCGTGCAGCCGGCGAAGCTCGCGGCCATGGAAGGGCGTTGGCGAACGAACCCCCCTGGGCGTGTCGCCTCCTGGGTGGCGCTCTGTTGGCCCGATCCGGCCCGCCAGGATAATGCCTGGTCTTTGAAGATTCCTCTGATCGGAGGTCTTATTATCACCCACCATTATCGCGGCGGCATAAAGGGTCTGCGGGCCTTTCCGCGCCGTGATCAGCCGCCAGTCCTCATTCCGTTTTATGCATTTCGCTTGATGGTAGTTTGCGGTCTCTTTCTCGCACTGATCGGACTTTGGACGGTGGTCGTGTGGTATCGCGGCGGACTCACGCTTGCGCAGGCGCCTATGAGCCGGCGCCTTCTCGTCGCTTGGTATTTGATGCCGGTTGCGGCCTACCTTGCCATCGAGTGCGGCTGGTTTACGCGCGAGGTCGGGCGACAACCCTGGGTCATCTATGGACTTTTCCGGACAAGCCAGGCCGTAAGTCATCTGCCACCCGGCGCTCTGATCTGGTCATTGACGGGATTTTCTGTCTTTTATGCCACGATCGGGAGCGCCGCCTTCGTCTTTGCGCGACGCATCGTCCTCTCGGGGCCGGATCTCGCAAGTCCCATTCCCTATCACACCGATGCGCCGACACCTTTGGCGCATGGACGTTAGGAGGTCCTATGCTCCACGCGCCTAGCCCCGATCACGATCTTCTGGCCGGCATTTGGTTTGCAATCGAGGGCCTCTTTCTCATTTTTTACGTGGTACTAGACGGATTCGATTTAGGGGTCGGGATCCTCAGTCTCTTTATGCGCAAAGGCATTCGCCCCCAGGTCATGATGAGCAGCATCAGCACCGTCTGGGACGCCAACGAGTCGTGGCTCGTTGTTCTCGGTGGAACCCTGTTTGGTGCCTTTCCTCTCGTCTATGCTTTACTCCTGCGAGCCCTCTATATTCCGGCGATTGCTATGTTGTTCGGTTTTATTTTCCGCGGCGTGTCCTTCGAGTACTGGGAGCTTGCCCACCGCAAGGCGGTCTGGCTGTGGGCATTCGGTCTAGGTAGCGCCGTGGTGGCCGTGAGCCAAGGCTACATCTTAGGCGGCCTTTTAGACGGCATGACCGTCGTCCATGGCCACTTCCAGGGTGGCCTATTCGCCTGGTTCACGGGCTTTGCCACCCTTGTGGCCCTGGGTGTTGTGATCGGCTACGTCCTTTTGGGGGCGACCTATCTCATTATGAAAACAGAAAACGAGGTACAGACAGTCCTTTTCCCGGTAGCGAAGGTGGCGGCCATCGCACTTTTTATCATAGCCGCCCTCATCACCGTCCTGACCCCGCTGCGCTATGAGTGGGCCGCACGCCGCTGGCTTGCCTTTCCCGGTTTCTTCGAGTTGGGCCTACTGCCCCTTGTCGCAAGCCTTTCTTTTTGGGGTTTGTTTAAGGCCTTAAGGCTACGTCGCCCTTATGCCCCGTTCGCCTGGACGCTCGGCATTTTCTTGAGTTCATTTCTGGGTCTTGGGCTCACGATCTACCCTTATATAGTTCCTGACACCTACACCGTTTACGCTGCCGCAACAGGTTCCGAGACGCTCATTTTTATGCTGGCCGTGGTTGGACTTTTTATCCCGATCATGATCGCCTACAACGCTTACCTTTATGTTACCTTTCGGGGCAAAACCGGTATCGGCGGCTACTAGGACGCCTAGGCCGTTTCTGCCATCTGATCTCGCGCCTCGCTTTTCGCATACCAGTGCGCGCGAGTGAGCGGAAGACCTTCGAGCGAGCGCGCAATCTGCAGGTGAAATACAACCAAATCGCCGATCGCGAAGGCCGCTTCGCAGGACGCCAAATAGAACTCCCACATGCGCGCGAAGGACTCCCCCCAGCGCCGCACGGCTTCAAGGCGGCGGCCCTGGAAACGCCTCCGCCATTCCCGCAAGGTGTAGCCGTAATGAAATTTCAAGACCTCGATATCCGCGACCTTAAGCCCCGTTTTCTCGATGACAGGCACGACTTCGGAGAGGGCCGGGTTATAGCCGCCCGGAAAGATGTGTTTGCGGATCCAGGGGTTCGTGTGTCCTGGGGGGCCGCTGCGGCCGATGTGGTGGATGAGAGCTAGACCCTCGGGCACCAATCGGTCCTTCAGGCGGGCAAAGAAGGTTTCGTAATGGGGGACACCCACATGCTCGAACATGCCTACGCTCACGACCTTGTCGTAGAGGCCCTCATGTTCGCGGTAATCCTCTAGGCAAAATCGTACCTGCTGGCTCAGGCCTTGTTCGCTGGCGCGCGCGTTGGCGACGCGCAGTTGTTCGCGAGACAGTGTGAGACCAGTCACCTCTACCTGCGCCTCGGCGGCGAGGTGCAGCGCGAGACCGCCCCAGCCACAACCGATATCGAGCACCCGGTCGCCGGCTTTGAGCTCGAGTTTGCGCCGAATAAGCTCGCATTTGGCCCTTTGGGCCTCCTCAAGGCTGATCTCGGGCTCAGTGAAGTACGCACAGGAGTAGTGCAGGTCGCGATCGAGGAACAGCCGGAAAAGGGTCTCGTCCAGGTCGTAGTGGTGGGTCACGTGGCGGCGGCTAAGAGTAATGGGGTTGGCCTGCTCAAGTCGCTTTTTCAGGGCCCCTAGGATTGGCAAAGGCTGGGTTTCCGGGATGTTGCGGAGAAAGATTTCAATAAGGTTTTCAAGGCCCTGAGGGGCGTCCCAGCCGCCTTCCATATAGGTTTCGCCGAGCTCGAACCAAGGGTCCTTGAGGAGCCTTCTGATGATGCCCCGGTCTTTGATGCGCCACTCGGCCGCGGGCGCGCCCTGCCCATACTGTTCGGTCCGCCCATCCGGATAGCGTACCGTCAGGGAACCGGTTTTGATCGTGTTGCTCAAAATCCCTTCGAGCATGGGCCCCTCCAATAGTAAAAGCTGGGCGGATAACCGCGCCACGTTGTTTCGGCGCCATCCCTTTTTCGATTTCGGTCTGGAGATTCTAGCACCACTTGCGCCCGCAAGGGCTATAGGTCCAGCGACCCGTGCTGGAGAACCCGCGAGCCCATTGACTCGCTGGGCTCCCAAGGTTAGCCTCCGGAAGCCACTGCGGGTGCCTGCGGCGGCGCCTTTTTGCCCCCAACTTCATTATCGATATGGGCGCGTGCCCCGGAGAGTCATGAGTATTGCACACATCCTTGGTTTCCCCCGCCTCGGCGCTGACCGCGAGTTTAAGAAGGCCTTAGAGGCTTATTGGAAGGGGACTCTGACCCAAGAGGCCTTGTTGGAGGTCGGCAAAGACCTTCGGAAGCGGGCTTGGCAGGCCCAGAAGGCGGCGGGTCTCGATTTCGTTACGGTCGGGGACTTCGCTTGGTACGACCACATGCTTGAGACCAGCGCCCTTCTGGGGGTGGTGCCACCGCGATTTGAGTGGACCGGACCGGAAGTAGATCTCGACACCTTCTTTCGCATGGCACGCGGCGTGGCGCCTACGGGAAAGGCGACCTACGCCTGCGAAATGACGAAATGGTTCGACACGAATTACCATTACATCGTGCCCGAGTTCCAGCAGGACCAGCATTTTGCGGTGTCTTCTCCGCGTCTCTTTTCCGATGTCGCCGAGGCCAAGGCCGGGGGGTTCCCGGTCAAAGCCGTTCTCGTCGGACCTATCAGCTATCTGTGGCTGGGTAAGGCCAAGGGCGAGGACTTCGACAGACTTTCACTTTTGCCCAAGCTCTTGCCGGTGTACCAGCAGATCTTAAAGAAGCTGGCCGCTTTAGGGGTGGAGTGGGTGCAGATCGATGAGCCGGCGCTGGTTCTGGATCTTCCCGAGGCCTGGACTGCGGCCTATCCCAAGGCCTATGAGGGCCTAAGCAGTGCTGGGCCCAAGCTTCTGCTGACCACCTATTTCGAAAGTTTGGGCGTCAACCTGGACCTCGCCTGCCGCTTGCCCGTCGCCGGGCTCCATGTGGACCTCGTGCGTGGTGCAAGCCAGCTCCCTCAGGTCCTGAAGACCTTACCCGAAGATAAGCTCTTGTCGCTTGGCGTCGTTGATGGCCGCAATATCTGGCGTGCCGATCTGGATGCCGCCTTGAAGG
Organism: Pseudomonadota bacterium; assembly: GCA_021795255.1. The sequence goes on along the minus strand of JAJYPQ010000089.1, from coordinate 3,987 downwards.
TGTTGGCCCAGGCTAAAGGCCGAAAAGGTGGGATTGCGGTCGCTAGCAGTTGCTCGCTTCTGCATGTCCCGGTCGATCTCATGAGGGAGCAGCGTCTGGATGTCGAGATTCGCAGCTGGCTTGCGTTTGCGACCCAGAAGATGACCGAGGTTGGTCTCTTGAAGCGCGGATTGGACGAAGGCGAGGGCGCGATAGCAGAAGCGCTTACGGAAAGCCGCAAGGTGGTTAAGGACCGGGCCTCGTCCAAGCGTATCCATAACGCGACGGTGAAGGCGCGGGTGGCCGGCGTCCGGCCCGCCGACGCCAGTCGCAAGCAGGCCTTTGTTCAACGCCGGGCTGCGCAGCGCGCGCATCTGAAGTTGCCCTTATTCCCGACCACCACTATCGGTTCCTTTCCGCAGACCGCCGAGATCCGTGCGGCGCGGCGGGATTTCAAGGCTGGCCGTATTGATGTCCGCGAGTACGAGAAGCGGATGCAAGCTGAGATTGCGCTCGCTGTGCGTAAACAAGAGGAGATCGGTCTCGATGTCTTGGTTCACGGCGAGGCTGAACGCAACGATATGGTGGAGTATTTCGGCGAACAGCTCCAAGGCTTTGCCTTCACCGATTATGGTTGGGTGCAAAGCTATGGCTCGCGCGCGGTCAAGCCGCCGATCATCTTTGGCGACGTGTCGCGTCCCACGGCCATGACGGTCGAGTGGGCGAAATACGCCCAATCGCTGACCAAAAAACCCATGAAGGGCATGTTGACGGGCCCTGTCACCATCCTTCAATGGTCGTTTGTGAGAAACGACCAGCCGCGGTCCGACACCACGCTCCAGATCGCTTTTGCCATCCGTGACGAAGTCCATGACCTCGAGCGGGCTGGCATTCGCGTCATCCAGATCGATGAACCGGCGGTTCGCGAAGGACTGCCCCTACGTCGAGAGGACCACAAGGCCTACCTAGCTTGGGCGGTTCGGGCCTTCCGGGTCTCCTCGGGGGGTGTCGCTGACGAGACGCAGATACACACCCATATGTGTTATGCGGAGTTCAACGATATTATTGAGGCGGTAGCCGAAATGGATGCCGACGTAATCACTATCGAAACGTCGCGCTCAGACATGGAGCTTCTCGATGCGTTCGTGAATTTCCGTTATCCCAACGAGATCGGGCCGGGTGTTTACGATATTCATTCGCCACGCGTTCCCTCGACCGAGGAAATGGTGCGGCTTATGCGCAAGGCCGGGAAGGTGCTCCCAGCCGCGCACCTCTGGGTCAATCCAGACTGTGGCCTGAAGACCCGAAATTGGCCAGAGACGGAAAGTGCGCTGCGCAATATGGTGGCGGCGGCCGAGTCTCTCCGCAAGGAGGCGGAGTCCGCACCAAGATAGAGCATCGTGGGTGAGGGTGCTCACCAAGGCGGTGCAAGGTAAGACCTAAGAGGGAGGGAGTCGCTAGAAACTATGCGGCTCCCGCCCTCTTTTTTTGTTGGCACGCTCCCTGCAATTGCCCCTAACGCGCGCAGCCATTGCTGCGACCATGCTCACAGGGGGATCACATGAAAGTACTTATCATGGTGTCGGCCCAACTGCCTTCGCCGACTCACGGTCGAGGCGGGCCGCGTAAGCGAGGCCTTGCGGCCTTTTTTAGGGAGATCGATTTATGAAACTCGTAACGGCCATTATTAAGCCATTCAAGCTTGATGACGTGCGGGAGGTCTTATCCGAGATCGGGGTCCAGGGCATCACCGTCACCGAGGTCAAGGGCTTCGGTCGGCAGAAGGGACATACGGAGCTCTATCGGGGTGCCGAGTACGTGGTCGACTTTCTGCCTAAGGTCAAGATCGAGGTTGCGATCGACGACGACCTCGTAGACCGTGTCATCGAGGCCATCAGCAAGGCCGCCAATACCGGCAAGATCGGCGATGGCAAGATCTTTGTCTTTGCTCTCGAGCAAGCGGTCCGCATCCGCACCGGTGAGTCCGGGCCGGGGGCCTTATGACCCGCAGCGTGAAGACCGTGCAGGCCGCAGTCTTTGGTCTTGCTCTTAACATTATGAACGGGAGGAAACAACCATGTCTGTAGCGTGGCTGAATACAGGCGACAACGCCTGGCAACTGACCGCGGCTACTGTCGTAGGTCTGCAAAGCGTTCCAGGACTCGTCGTCCTCTACGGCGGCATAGTCAAAAAGAAGTGGGCCATCAACTCGGCCTTCATGAGCCTTTATGCGTTTGCCGCTGTGTTGATAGCCTGGATTTTGTGGGCCTATAACATGGGCTTCGGGACTGAATGGACGTCGTTCGTTGGGATGCCGCATCCTATTGCGGCCATGGGGGATGAGCTGAAGCAGGCCGTTATCCCCGCTTCCAACACGTCGGCAAACTTTCCGATGGCGACCATGGTCTACTTCCAGTTCGTTTTTGCCGCCATCACCCTGATTATCATGGCCGGCGCCTTCTTGGGGCGCATGAACTTCAAGGCCTGGATGATCTTTGTTCCGCTCTGGCTGACGTTTTCCTATACCGTCGGGGCTTTCAGTCTCTGGGGCGGCGGTTGGCTATCGACGCTTGGCGTGATCGACTATTCGGGCGGTTACGTTATTCATCTTTCGGCGGGCGTCGCCGGGTTTGTAGGCGCGGCCATGATCGGTCCGCGTCTTGCTCGCGATCGGGAAAGCTTCCAACCGAATAACGTGCTCATGATGTTGGTGGGTGCCGGGATCTTGTGGTTGGGATGGAACGGCTTTAATGGCGGTGACCCGTATGCCGCGAGCCGTGACGCGGGCGCTGCTGTCTTGAACACGAATGTCGCTACCGCTATGAGCCTTTTGACCTGGACTGTCATGGACATCAAGTTCTTCAAGAAGCCCTCAGTCATCGGCGCCGTACAGGGAATGATCACGGGGCTTGTCGCGATCACCCCGGCCGCTGGCGTTGTCAGCGGATATGGGGCCCTTATTATCGGTCTGTGTGCGGGGATAATCCCGTGGTTCACGATGAACGTGCTGGGCAAGCGCTTGAGCCTGTTCCGTAAGGTGGACGACACCTTGGGGGTGTTTCATACCCATGCCGTGGCCGGTCTGCTCGGCGGGATATTAACCGGTGTACTCGCGACCAAAGTCGGATGTGCGGCCTATGCCTTGACCAATCCCGGAGGCGCGATCGACGGTAACTGGCATCAAGTCGTCCTGCAATTGGAAGGGGCCGCCTTCATCATTGTCTTGAATATCGTCGTGACCTACATCTTGCTCAAGCTCATCAGCTTTGTGGTCCCGCTGCGGATGTCCGAAGAGGATCTCCTGGTTGGCGATGACGCGGCGCATGGTGAGCAGGCCTACGCCTTGTACGGCGATGGCGAACGCACGCCGGTGTTGGGTGATTAAGCTCGATCTCCTCGCCCACTAGGGTGTTGAAGGGCCGGTTCGCCGGCCCTTTTTTTGTGTCGGTTCCGGATCTCGCCTATCCTAAGAGGCCAGAGGGGGCTCGGCGCCGACTAAAGCAGGCCATCTCTGAAAGGGGGTCCCGTGTCTACGCGTATGAAGTCCATTGTCATCCGCCTGTTTATTGTCGTAACCGCCTTTCTCGTCGCCTTTTACGAGCCGGGACTTGCTGTTTTCGCTGTAGGGGGCGGCATAGCCGCTTTTGTCATCCTGCGCGATGCCGCGCGGACCCCGAAGCCAAGGAAGTAACCCTTCGGGGAGGCAGACATAAGCCTGCCAAGGCCGGTTTCTGAGAAAAAATTCGTGAAGCGAGGTGTAGGCGTTCGGTCCCCCGATCACTATAATGGCGGCTTGCGGGGCCGCGGGTCGTGGGCTTACGGCTACGCCCCCAATAAAGGCGGACCTCTTAGGTCTCATCACCCATTCTGCCGTAGCCTTTATTGGCTCTAGGGAGATCGATTTATGAAACTCGTAACGGCCATTATTAAGCCATTCAAGCTTGATGACGTGCGGGAGGTCTTATCCGAGATCGGGGTCCAGGGCATCACCGTCACCGAGGCCAAGGG
>JAJYPQ010000088.1 GCA_021795255.1 Pseudomonadota bacterium | reverse complement strand
TCCATACCAAGCGCAGCCGTAAAGACACGGGCAACCGATCCCAATCGCGTAAGCCCTTGAAAGATCAAGGAGCCCCTAGACTCCCTTCCGAACGAAGCGGGCCTCTCGGGCGACAGACGGTCGCTCCCGGTTACGGTGAGAACGGCGGCCCAAAGTGACAAAAAACGTCACCCGACCCTCATGAGTGACGCGACAGGGCACTTGGCCCCCTGACGTCACTTCGCCCTTTAAGACTCCCTCCCAGGGCATCCCAGGCTATCGTCTTCCCTCGCCGCTCCGAAAGTGCACTCGAGGGGCGGCCCGACACTCGGTCTTCAGACCTGACACTTGCACTACCCTTGTGAAGAAACTTGGGGCCCCACCCCGGCGGCGCTGGGGATCCAGGCGGAACCGGATATTTAGGAGTCCTGAGTTACCACAAAAAAAGGGGGTTGGGGAGATACGAGGCAAGCCCTGCCGGGTCTTACAAGACAGTCGGGGGAGGGGCTTCGGCAGATAAGCCAATGGGCGTGGATCAGTGTTTTGCTAAAGCCGTATCCGAGGATCCATGAGCCGCTCTTCGGCGATATCGGCTACCGACTCGATGGCGCTGCGTCCTATGAGTCGCATAAGACCCCGTGGCCGCTTCGCTTCAATCATAAGAGGCTTCGCGCGCTTGCCGCCGACATCCTGAACCAGTGAATCGATGCTGCCGAAACCGTCGATCAGTCCAAGCGTCTTGGCCTTCGTTCCCAACATATAGGAGCCATCAAAAACCTGGTCCAGAGGCCCCAGGCGATCGGCGCGCCGCGTTCGCACCCAATCCTTAAACTCGACATGCATGTCGTGTAGAAGTTCTTTCACAAAAAGAAGATCGTCTGCGGCTTCGGGACGAAAGGGATCCAGACGCGCCTTGTGTTCGCCCGCCGTATAGAGACGACGCTCAATGCCGTGACGAGCGATAAACTCGACAAACCCAAAACCTCCCCCGATTACACCTATGGAGCCTACGATACTCATGCGATTGGCGTAAATCTCATCAGCCGCGCACGCAATCCAGTAGCCACCCGAGGCCCCTACATCTCCAATGACCGCCGATACCCGGACCTTTCGCTCTTCGGCGTGTCTGCGGATAAGGCCGGCCACGAGATCCGACTGCACAGGCGAGCCGCCGGGACTGTCGATCGCCAAAATCACGTGCTTGCGCGCCTTCGCAAGCGTAAAGGCCCGTTCTATCGGCTCGCGATAGGCGCTAAGACTTATGGCATGGGGTTTCGCTGCGATAATTCCCCGGAGCGACAAAACGGGAATTCGGGGCGCACGCCAGGGAGGAATGTTCATACCGGCAGTGTACCCGATCTTAGGCTCACGCCCAAAGGGCCGCCGCGGACCGAATTTTTTGGGGATCACAAGAGCGTGGCTAAAAACCCTCGTTACCAAGAATCCGCCAGCTTTTTTAGGACCACGGATTTCAAGACGTCATGGCCCCGCTTGTCGGAGGAGGTGAGCGGGTTCGGCAAAAGGTGGCCCGCCTAGCGCTTCTACTCGCCTGTCGACGAACGTTACGGTCATGCACCCACCGGCTCCGGGAGGTAACGTCACGACAAGACCTTAGGGTATGGGGGCTGCCTGACGCCCTAAACTTCCCCGTGATCTCCGCGATTATCCGCCTTTAGGGATCGCTTATGGCTATCCGCACTCCTGTCCCCACCGTTTGAAGAGACCGCCACGGCCACAGCGTCACGAGAATCAGGCCGTGCGAGTCCGGGCCTATCAAGGGCGTCCCGCACAAGGTCCCAGGGAGCCCGCGACACGCGCCCTCCATTGCCGCAAGCAATCTCTTTCCCGCACAATGACCCCGTTTCAGTGGACCTAGCCCAACACGATGACAGCTCTCTTGCCCCCCAGAATCAAGACGGTCATAAGGACGCTCACACTCACTTGGCTCGCCTTTTGGTCGCTTGCAGGGCGGGCGGCCCTAGATCGCCGGACGCTGGTCGTCGTGCCCGGCGTGGGAATGGCCCCGCCCGCCGCTATCAACGGCTTCAATCCGCTTTTGATCTCGTCGGTCTTTGATGAGCAGGCCGCCAATCTGATGTATGCGCCGCTCCTCTGGATCAACCGGCATCTCCAGATCGATTATGCCTTGAGCGTGGCGCGCGCGGTTACGATCGGCCCACACGACACAAGCTATACGATCCGCCTCAAAAGGCATTGGTTCTGGTCGGACGGCACGCCGGTCACGGCCCGTGATGTCGCGTACACCTACCACCTCATCAGGCGTCTGAAACACCGGTTTCCCAACTATGGAACCGGCGGCATACCCACCGAAGTCGCGTCTTTCACCGTCATCAATCCCTACACCATTCGGATCGTCACGCGCCGCCCCGTCAATCCGCGCTGGTTTGAGTTGAACGGACTGTCCTTATTGGTGCCCCTACCGGCCCAGGACTGGCACAACGCCTCCATCCCGACGCTCTACGACACCATGACGGACGTAGCGTTTTTCCAGACCGTGGATGGGCCGTTTCATCTGCAATCCTTTCGCCCCGGGCGTTATGCAACCTTTACCGCCAATAAGGCCTACTCGGGCCCGGACAAGTCGTATTTTCAGCGCCTCGTATTCCGCTTCCTGCAATCCCCTGAATCGGTGTTCTTTGCCTTGCGTGCAGGGCGTCTCGACATCGGCAATCTGCCGATGTCTTTGTATCGGGGGCGCCGACAACTCACGGAGTTCCGCGCCTATACGGTAGGCCCGGTCTGGGGTTTCAATTACCTAGGCTTTAATTACGCGAATCCGCGCATCGCCTTCGTGCGCAACGTCCGGGTCCGGCAGGCAATCATGCACGCCTTAAGCCAACATCTCTTGATCCAGGTGCTTTACCATGGCCATGGTCTACGGGACTACGGCCCCATCCCGGTAAGCCCCGCGCGCTTCCTCTCCCGTAAAGCGGAAGCCCTCGACAAGCACGGCGCCTACGACCCGAGGCTTGCGCGCCACTTGCTGAGGGCCGCCGGTTGGCATCGCGGACCCCATGGCATCCGGCGCAAGAACGGCCGCCTACTCGCCTTCACGCTCACCATCCCCCCGGGGGATGTGCGCGGCCCAGTCCTCATCAAAGACATGTTGGCGCAAGTCGGCATCGACATGCGGCTCAGAGAACAACCCTTCAACGAGATGGTCGCGGAAACAGAGGACCCGCATAACACCCAATGGCAGGCCATTGCTCTCGCTTGGGGCTTGAGCCCCTACCCGAGTGCTGGCAATATCTTCGCCTGTGGGGCCGCCAATAACGACTACCATTACTGTAACCCGACGCTCGACAAAAGACTGCGCGCTTTGACACGCCCTGGGAACCTTACAGGCCTGCACCGCTACGAAAACTATTTCGCATCCCGACAACCGGTGATCGTCTTACCCGAATTTCCAATCATCGTGGAGGCGGCACGCGGCCTTAAGGGCCTCCATCGCGCCTTTAGTCCGCTCGGAGGCTTTAACCCCGAATTCCTCTGGAGGGGAGACCCTTACACCCCGAAGACGCCCCGCACAACGCCGCCAAAAGCGAGACGCTGATGAGACAAAACCTGGACCTCTTATGCTAAACGTCATCGCCAAACGCTTAGCCAACGCCCTGTTCTCACTTATAGGGCTTGTGACGCTGGTCTTCTTTATGATTTTCGCGACACCGGGGGGCCCTGCTTACAGTATCTTGGGGGTGCATGCCTCGCCGGCGGCGGTCGCTGAACTGAACCGCCAGATGGGGCTTAATCGCCCGGTATGGGAGCAATACCTGACCTGGTGGTGGCATCTAGCACATGGCGACCTCGGTTATTCGTTTACGGAACACGCGCGGGTCGGATTTTTGATCTTGTCTTATTTACGCAACACGATCTTCCTCTATAGCGTAGCGACCCTCCTCGCCGTGCTCTGCGCGATCGCGATCGGTCTATTCCAGGGGGCTCAGAAGGGTCGTCTTCCCGCCTCCCTGATCGGGGGCGCGCAGATCGCGCTCTACTCGCTCCCGGTCTTCTTTTTGGGCACCCTCCTTATCCTGGTGTTCGCCATCGATCACGCCTGGCTTCCGCCCGGCGGTGTCGGCGGCGCGAGTAGCTGGAGCGGCGGGGGAACGTTCGATCTCTTGCGCCACATGGTCTTGCCGGGACTGACCTTGGCGATCCCGATGACGGCCGCCTTGTCTCGTTACTTCGGACGCCAGGTGCGGATCGAGTACGACCGCGACTACGTGCGCGCCGCTAAAGCCCGCGGCATCCCGCCGCACCGCATCGCTTTGAACCACGTTCTGCGCAATGCTTTGCGCCCGCTTATCACCATAGTCGGCATGATGATCCCGCAGATCTTCGTCGGTGGTCTGCTCACCGAAACGGTCTTTAATTATCCGGGCCTGGGTTGGCTTTTGTGGCACTCGGCGCTCGAACAGGACTACCCAACCTTGACTGCCATCGTGCTCGTCATAGGAGTCCTTACCATCCTCGGTAATCTCGCGGCCGATCTTATGAATAGCATCCTGGATGTCGAGGTGCGCTATGACTAAAGAGCGCCGGGAGGGACCGGTTTTAAGCGGGGCGTCGCGGTACGCCTCGATCCGCAAGGATTTTCTGCGGGACATCGACATCGAAGGACAGCTAGGCCTTCTGCTTTTTCTCATCCTGCTGGCCTTTTCCTGGCTCGGTCCCGTGATCTATCCGGTCGCAGCGGCTACGATCCACCCCCACCATCTCCTCGCCCCTCCCTCCCGGCAGTTTCTTCTCGGCACCGACGATCTCGGGCGCGATCTTCTGGCGCGCCTTATGAAGGGCGGTCAACCGACCCTGGAGGCGGGCTTTCTGGGCACGCTTGTGGCACTCGCTATCGGCGCGCCTTACGGCCTACTCGCAGCGCTTGGTCCGCGCTGGCTGGGGCAGGTCTTGATGCGTCTTTTAGATACGCTACTAGCCATCCCAACACTGGTCCTCATGATCTTTTTTACGGCTTTGATTCCCCTCACTATCGCAAACCTCATCCTGCTCCTAGGGCTTGTCTCCTGGCCCGGGCTTGCCCGGCTCGTGCGCAATGAGGCCTTGGCGCACAGCCATAAAGACTATGTCCAGGCCGCGCGCCAGTTCGGCGCGAGCCCCTTCTATATTGCCCGCGTCCATATCGCGCGCGCGATCCTGCCGGTGTTAGTGGTCAATGCCACCTTCTTGGTCGCCGATCTGATTTTGGCGCTGTCTGGATTGAGCTTCTTAGGGCTTGGCATCCAACCACCCCATGCCTCGTGGGGCGGCCTCTTAAACCAGGGCGCGCAACTGTCCTTGGTCGGGCCGTGGTGGCTTATTGTCTTTCCGGGACTTGCGATCTTTTTGGCGATATTGGCGATGAACCTGCTCGGCCAAGGGTGGCTTGCGCGCTTAGGGGACCGCGGATGACAAATACGAGTTCCGAGATCCTTACAGTCGACGAGCTGACCGTGACTTTCAAAGGTCCGGCGGGGACCCGTACCCCCGTTGATCGCTTGAGCTTTGTCTTAGAGCCCGGTAAAACTTTAGCCCTAGTCGGCGAGTCGGGGTCTGGGAAATCCCTGACCGCGGCCGCCGTCTTAGGCTTACTCCCTTATGGTGCCGAAAGAACCGTGCGCACGCTGCGACTCGCGGGACGCGACATAGCGAGGCTTCCAGAAGCACAGCAGCGCCGGATGCGCGGCTGTGAAATGGGCATGGTCTTCCAAAACCCCCTCTCGGCGCTCAACCCAAGCCAACGTATCGGAGTGCAAATGACGGAGAGTTATCGGCTCTATACCGGCGCGAGCGCCACAGCGGCCCGCGCGCAAGCCCAGGAACTCTTGACCGCGGTCGACATACCGAACCCCGCCCGGTGGCTCGAACGCTACCCGCATCAACTCTCCGGCGGCATGCGCCAGCGAGTGATGTTAGCCATGGCCGTCATCCATCACCCGAAGGTCCTGATAGCCGATGAACCGACCACGGCCCTCGATGTTTTGGTTCAGGCGCAGATCCTGAACCTCATTAAGCGCTTACAGGAGGCCTACGGGATGGCGGTCCTCTTCATTACCCACAATCTGGCGCTGGCCGCAGACTACGCGGACACGGTACTCGTCTTGTATGCCGGCCGCCTGGTCGAATACGCGCCGAGCGCGCGGTTCTTTGAAAGCCCCCTTCATCCTTATAGCCGCGCCCTTCTCGACTGCCTTCCGACTCTGGGTCAACACCCGCAGACGCTTTCCGAAATCCCGGGTAAGGCCGCGTCCAGCGACGAGACGCACCCCGGTTGCCCGTTTGCGCCCCGCTGTGGACGGGCGACGTTCGCATGCCGACAGGCGCCGCCGCCCGAACAAGGAGAGATCCACCGCTACGCCTGCCTCCACCCCCTTGATCCCTCATGAACTGGCTTCGGATCGAGGATGTGTCCGTCGATTTCACGCTGAAGGAGAGCGGAGCGCAGGCCTTGCGGGCGCTCGCGCTCGCGCACATCGATCTGACCCTTGAGCACGGCGATTCCCTGGGGCTCGTGGGCGAGTCTGGTTCGGGTAAAAGCACGCTCGGGCGAGTCATAAGCCAGCTCCTGAAACCCTCCCACGGGCGCGTGGTGCTAGACGGGGTGGACCTCACAGCGCTCAATAACCGAGAACTAAGGCCGCACCGTCAAAAAATGCAAATGGTCTTTCAAGACGCCTACAGCGCCATGAACCCGCGGATGACTGTAGGGCAAATCGTCGGCGAACCGCTACGCCTACAGGGCCTGTCGGCCACTGATCGGCGCGATCGCGTAATCACTCTGCTTGAACGGATAGGGCTCGCTATCGAAATGAGCCAGCGCTATCCTCACGAGCTCTCGGGGGGCCAACTGCAGCGCGTGGCGCTGGCGCGGGCGCTTGCGACCAAACCTGAACTTCTGGTCTTAGATGAACCGACGTCAGGTCTTGATGTCTCGATACAAGCACGCATCTTGAACCTCTTGCGCGAGCTCCGGAAAGAATCGGGACTCGGTCTCATCTTTATCAGCCACGACTTGGCGGCCGTATCCTATCTCGCCCAACGCATTGCGGTCCTATACCTCGGCCATTTAGTTGAGGTCGCCCCTACGGAAACACTGATCGCGCGACCAGCACATCCCTATTCGGCGGCCCTACTCGCGGCACTTCCGTCCTTGATGCGCAAAAACAGAGCGGACAGGAGCTATTCTTCTCTTCCGACACGGGGCATCGAGCCTCCGCAAGAAGGCTGTGTCTTTCAGGATCGTTGCCCCTTCGCTCAAGCCCGATGCCGACTGGAATCTCCGGCCTTAATAAGGCTCTCTTTAGGCCACCAGGTCGCTTGTCATCACCCGCTCGGTTGATAAGTGCTTAACCGCGGCCGTTGGACCAACGCCGACAAAAGGCATGGCGCCCACCCGAACCCATTTCCGCTTTTGTCCCACGCGGCCCGCGTTTCGCCTCTGGATCAAGGTCTCCGATAGGGCTAGGGTCGAGGCCTTCGCAAAGCACTGAGTTCTCTCGCTCTCCTCGCCTGACCTTGGGAGTCTTGCTCACAATACTATCTTGCTCGGGTGCGTGGCCCGTCTTGAAAAGAGGGGCCACAGGAGATCCGTCTTGTCCACCCAGGCGACCAGGGGATTTGCGAGGGGACAACTTGAGCCCTTTTGTATTGGACTGCCTATGAGTCGCGGCTATCTCTGGACTGGCCAAACCAGCTGTCACGGCGTCGATGGGTGCATAATGGACTGCACAGAAAGCGGACAAGACGCGGAATTCCAGACAGGTGTTCCTTGGCCGACACCGCGATTTATCACCCTAGGAGAGACCGTTCGCGATAGCCTAACAGATCTTATGTGGGCGCGTGACGCGAATCTTGCCGAATACCCGATGACCTGGGGCGAGCGCTCACCTTCGTAAACACCCTTAACACGCAGCGCTTCCAAGGCTATGGCGACTCGCGGCTCCCAAATCGCCGCGAACTTTTGAGTCTTCTGAGCCGGCCGCCGCGCAAACCGGCCTTACCCGAGAATCACCCTTTTCGTCATGTGTTTTCGAGCTGGTACTGGAGCTCAACGAGTGCCGCGCCAAGCCTCGCCCACGCGTGGTGTGCGCACAGGGAGGGTGCCCGTCTTTTTTACGGCGGCAAGGACCCATCGTATATGGGACGGCCGGTACGTGGCCAAAGCCCAATACTTCCAGTCACAGGCCAAACTCGTTGTTTCGATGAATCGGGTCGAGAGGTGGAATGCCTTGGCAGCGGCCAGGACGGCGATCACAAGGCAGGGCTTGCCTAGCCGGATCCGCGCTTTGAAGCCCTGGGCGACGAGGTAGTCTACAGACTGACTAAGCTTAACTGGCGGCGCATCGGCCACCTCACTCCTACCACCATTGACTGGCAACAGGCGCTTGCGGCCGTGCGCGACCTGAACCAGGCCGGAGACGATTGGCGTTTGCCCACCATCCACGAGCTTGAGTCGCTCGTGGATTGCGCCGAGGGACGAGCCGAAGGCGTTGGGGGCATGCGTCTTTACTTCCTGCGCGGGCATGGTCGCCGGCCTTGCCTCAAGGCCGCCCTTTTTTGGAGGTGCAAAGCGGCTATTGGTCTTCGACCTCAAGCCTTTTCGAGCCGGACTGGGCGTGGGCCCTCTACTTGGATAGAGGTGCCGTGGGCGTGGGCCAGAGGTCGGGGTGTCACTTTCATGCCTGGGCCGTGCGCACCGCCATTCCTTTGTCACCGCGGGTGGCTGGCGTGAGCCGCCTCGGGTAGTATCGTGACCTAGGCAAAACAATAATAAAGCTTAGGGAGTCCACTCATGCCCAAGAGACGACACGAGATACTCCGTTTGTTGGTGTTGGCGGCTGTGGCGGCGCCACTGGCGGCGCAGGGAACGACCAACGCCCATTCGGCACGCCTCGCAAACCAAGCCCTCCATGGCGATAAGGCGGCCCTGACTCACTTGGAGCGAAGCGCAAGCAACGGAGACGCGAATGCGCAGGCGGCTCTGGGTCATGTCCTCTCTCAGAGGCACCAATACAGCCAGGCGCTGCCCTGGCTGAAGAAGGCAGCCAGGGGTGGCAACTCGGTAGGGGAATACGATCTGGGGTATGCCTACGTCATGGGCCAAGGTGTCTCTCAGAACTATGTTAAGGCTGTCTACTGGTGGAAAAAAGCCGCCGTGCAAGGGTCCGCCCCTGGCGAAACCAGTATGGGGCTTGCCCACTACCGAGGCCAAGGCGTCCCCCTGAACTATGTCAGGACTGACTACTGGTGGAAAAAGGCCGCCGCCCAGGGCTACGTCCTAGCAGAAAGCGATCTAGGGCTTGCCTACTACCGAGGTCAAGGCGTCCCGCAGAACTACGTGAAGGCGGACTACTGGGATAAGAAAGCCGCCGCCCAGGGCTATGTCCCAGCAGAAAGCGATCTAGGGCTTGCCTACTACCGAGGCCAAGGCGTCCCGCAGAACTACGTGAAGGCGGACTACTGGTGGAAGAAAGCGGCCGCCCAGGGCTTTTCCAGGGGGGAATTTGGCCTAGGGCTTAGCTACTACTTCGGCCAAGGCGTCCCCCAAAGCTCCACGAAAGCGCTCTACTGGCTGAAGAAGGTCACGGCGCAAGGAGGGTCGTGGAAGAAAGTGGCTCAACAGGATATCGATTTCATTGAGCGTAGGGGCTAATCTGACAGTTCTCCGAGTACGTGGCGGTTCGCTTTTCTGACTGGCTCTCAAAGAGCGGCCCACGAGGCCCGACTCGACGACAGCTGCTACCTCAAAGGGATCTTTTGAAAGGCCAGCGCCGCGAACGGCCTCGACAGGCGGCCTAATGGACCCTTCATACATAAAAACATTTGCACAACTTGGCGCCCACAATCCCCGTGAAGTCGAGCGAAACGACAGAGCGCACTCCCCATCGTCGCACGCGATCCGATCTCCTGGCGCAAGTCCGTGCCGAACATCGACATTCGCAGCGCCTCTCCGCTATCGTCTCCTCATAGCTTGCCTAAGCGAGCCCGGCCACCATACTATAAACAGCAATCAGCTAGGAGTTTGAGATGACTATCGCCTATTGGTGCGTCCTGGTGGCCGCGGTGTTGCCCTACGTCATCGTGGTGGCGGCCAAAAGCGGCAAGCATTACGATAACCATGCCCCGCGCGCGCACTGGACGACAACGCCCGGATGGCGACAACGGCTCAATTGGGCCCACCTCAACGCCTTCGAGGCCTTCGGGCCCTTTGCGGCGGCCGTGATCATCGCCGAACTGTTGCACGCGCCTCAAGAAGAAGTGAACGTGTTGGCGCTCACTTTTATCGGACTGCGTATCTTGCATCCTCTCTTTTATGCATTCGACAAGCCGACATTGCGCTCCTTCGTCTGGGCCGGGGCCTTTCTGTGTGTCGCGGGTTTATTTGTGATTAATGCCCACTAACACACACCTGACACCAAGCAGCCTTCATAAACAGAAGGGCGGCGGACGTCTCTAATAGGGATGCGCCGTCATCCACGCGCAATCGATCTCAAAAGAACAATCATCCTGCACTCGGAAATAGTCCCGCACCTCGGGCGCAGCGCCCGCAAAGACGCTGCGCACCGCCTCGACCCGGAGTTCCGGGGTGTGCATGCGCGCGATCCAGGCCTTGAACGTAATTGGAATCTTCCATGTTTCCGTATCCGTGACTTGAAATCCAGCCTGGGTAAGCAAGGCCTGCCATTCGGACGCACGGTAATTGCGAACGTGAGAGGCATCGCGGAGTATTTCGACGCTCTGGAGAATCGTGTCGAATAAAGGCCTTTCGGGGGCTACGATATCAATGATCGTGAAAGTGCCATGATCCTTCAAGACCCGCCGCGCCTCGCGAAGCGCTTTTTGCACATCGCTCCAATGGTGGGCGGAGAGACGCGTCACGACCCAGTCGAATCGTTGGTCCTCAAAAGGAAGGGCTTCTGCCACCCCTTCCTTGACGCCAAGAGACGCCAAACCGCGGCGCGCGCCCTCCGCGGCCACGAGGGCCACCATGGGCGCCGATACGTCATAGGCGATGACCTCCTCTGCAAAGGGCGCTATGGCAAAGCTGGCATGCCCGGCCCCGCAGCCCAAATCCAAGACAGATGCCGGGCGTCGACTTTCGGCAAGGGCGCGGAGATGATCGAGGTCTGGGCCCTGAGCGTGGACAGGGCTTTCAAGATAGCTTTGCGCGCTGACACCAAACTGGTGAGCGGCAAGAGACGACTGATCCATAAGGCTTCTCCAAAAGGATAGGTGGGGAACTGAGCCTATCTCCCCTTTTTATCTGGTACAATATGACAGTTTATACTAGTAGTCTGAATACCACTTCGGGCCACACATGGGCCCCTCTCGGAGTCCGTTGACCAGTAAATCCACTGTCCTCGGGGCCTTCGTTCGGGCGTGCCGAGAGCGGCTCACTCCTTCGCAAGCGGGACTGGCTGTGCACGGGCGCCGCCGCACGCAGGGCTTAAGGCGCGAGGAGCTGGCACAGCTTTGTGATCTCAGCATCACCTGGCTCACCTGGATTGAGCAGGGGCGCCCCGTCAAGCCCTCGCCCGCCATTTTGGACCGCTTAAGCCGCGTCTTGCAGCTCTCAGCCGCGGAACGCGGTTATCTCTTCAATTTAGCGGAAAGGCCAGATCCCGAAGCTAAGGCCGCGCACGCCGTGCCACCACAGGCCCTTATGCGGATCGTCCAGGCCCTCACGACCCCGGCCTATGTCCTTGATCGTTATTGGCAGGCCGTGGCCTGGAATGTAGAGGCAGCCGACTTA
>JAJYPQ010000087.1 GCA_021795255.1 Pseudomonadota bacterium | reverse complement strand
GATCCCGAGCGACGATCCCCATGTCGCGCCACGCCGCCTTCCACAGCGCATCCGCTTCGGTCTTGTCGAGAATGGAGAGCGGGCGCGCGAACCCAAGGCTTCGCAGCAGCCCCTCGGCGCCGGCCGGCCGCAGGATGTGGCGCAGCACCAGCCCATGGAAGGTGCCGGCCGCAAACTCGCGGGCCGTGGCCCCCAGCAGCGTCTCGCAGCGGTCTTTCAGCTCGCGCGCGGCCTTATTGGTGAAGGTGACGATCAGGATTTGCCCGGGATGGACCCCGCGCCGGACCAGCCGCGCCGCGCGGCGGGTGATGACCGCGGTCTTGCCGGCGCCGGCCCCCGCCAGGATCATCAACGGGCCGGTCTCGTGGCGGACGGCCGTGACCTGTTCGGGATTGAGTCCGGCCAGGAGGTCCGTATCGTTCACGCCAATTGCGTCTCGGGAAACACCACCCCGGCCTTGTGTTGGGCGGCCATCAGCAGGCGCCGCCCTGTGCCGGTCTCGAGGTCGATGTGCTTGTGGCCTTTGTACGTCCCGGCATCCAGCTGATCGCGGACGTATTCGGCGACCAATCGGGCGGCGTCGAGTGCATCGCGTGGGGCCCGGATACTGACGACGGACTTACCCTTCTTCGGCCCCGTTTTGCCGTCCACGACCGGCCAGATACCGAAGGACACGGTGCGTTGGGTGGGCGCGGGCGTGGGAATGGTGAAGGTGTGGCGACCTTTAATGAGGGTAGGCATCAGAGTCCTGCTGCTTCGGGTGGGCACTGGTGATGTAGGTAGGGCTTCTCGCTGCGAGCCTTATCATCGGCATGCTGCGACATGCTATTGCCGTCGATATCACCGTACGCGATCAGGAGAAAATACTATGATAGACGTCACCACATTCGCGTTCTAGCGTTGCGCGGTTCGTGGGACCCCCATCAGGATGGGTGCTTTCGTATCCATGGCGCAAGATTTTACCGATCGCCTGCACCACCTCGCCGCATCCCTCAGCCAGCATCGCGAGCCGTTCGGCCTCGCTTGGCGAAAGTTGATTAAAGTGTTCCGCTTTCATCGAGCCTGTCCTCCATCGAAAACCCTATTGTCCCCGAATATACGGAAATGCAAGCGGCGAATAGGTGGACAAAGAGGGCGGAATTGCGCCAGAACATTGGGCAACGCCATCATCAAAAGCGGTGTCGGAAGAGTGATGGGCCACGAACGATTCGGATAGAAAAAAGGCCCCCGAAGGGGCCAAGGAGGATTGGATCATCCCCGCTTACGCGGGGCTTGTTTGCCAAGTAATGCACAATCTTTCATCCCCGCTCGTGCGGGGCACGCTCTGGACGCGCCTTCAGTGCCGCCTCGTAGGCCCTCTCATCCCCGCGTGCGCGGGGCACACGTTGTTGACGCTACAGATCGCTCAGACAACCCCGTACCTGAATGTTTGCGCCGTCATGACGGCCGCCACTTCTGGACGGGCCAGCGCGGTGTGCAGAGCCGCGCGTAACGTATCTACCTGTTCTTTACTGAACCGGATGCGGCAACCCGGCACTTTGATGTAGAGGGACCAGTTGGCGCCAAAAATATTGACGCTGCACGGAGGGTCTGCCACCACAGTGGCGCCCCATTTCCCGGCCACGCGCGTTTCCAGGGTAGGCTCCGCTTCCATGGCATCGAGCAACAAAACCAGATCGTCGATCTCAGCGGGATTGTGGCACCACAGCTCGAGATCGTGCGAATGGATGATGCTGATCGCGAACATCTCGCCATTGCACATGGATAGCGCGATCTCGATATCGTCCCTCTTTACCGGAGGATAGGGGATATTTTGCGCCTCCGCTTCCTGCATCACACGCAACGGATGGGCGGTCTTGAGGTACTGTACACGCAAGGCCGCTTGTACCAGAGAGGTTTTGTAGGGAGCCATCACTTGATTGAGTCGGTCTTCGGGAACTGTAGGCTCGTTGCGCAAGGCGACCGCGAGGCTTCGCAGCAGCCATTCCGCGCGCTCGACGTCAACGTACTTGCCCGAGACTTCTTGGAGTACATCTTCCACATGGTCCGCCCATGACCCTTCGCGGCCCGAAGTCCTGAGCTTGCTATGATAGTATTGGTCGCGCGTATCCTCCGAGCAATCTTCGGGGTAAAGGTCATCGCGAAGTCCCATGAAGGCTCCGAATGCCCGCAGATTGGCTTCGATCAGGGATTTGCGGACATGAGAATACCAGCGCCGGTACTGCGCCATTCCGCACTGAATCTTCTCGGCCAGATAGAGCAACTCGGCACGCGTGAATGGCGCGTCTGTTTGGGCCTTTGCCACTAAAGCGGAGAGCGTGGCGTTTTCGTCATCATAAACAGTTTTTTCCATCAGTCTGCGCGGGAAACCCCGGCCGTCGGGCCGGGGAGGGATAGCACCCGCTCCCACTCCTCCTCTAATCAGCGCTATCGTGAATAGGCGAGGTCTCGCCACCCGTAAGGGCCCCGCGGCTGGGTGCGGTTGCCGGCTCGACCGTTTGCGCCTCCTGACGCTCGGCAGTGTTCGGGGATTCCGGCGCTGTCGCCGGAGTCAGCGCTGCTGGCACCTGGACCGCCCCGGCCGGCCGCCCGCGTCGGCCGGGCGCCGCGCCCTCCGCCTTCTTTTTGGGTTTCTTGACCGGCTTGGGCGGTGCGACTGCCAGGATGTTGTGATCCAGCACCACCGCGCAGGTATCGCCCTCGTCGTTGCGCAGCACGTACTCGAAGTGATCCACCACGCCCACGACCTCGTGTTCCTCCTTGCGCCAAGTCTTGTCGGCGTCGCGCACCAATACGCGATCCTTCACCTGAATGTCGCCCGGTAAGGCAAAGCGTTTGATGGCCGCGATGTCGTCGGCTGATACCTCTTGGTCGCCCGTGTCGCGCGGTCCGCGCACCACGTAGGCACGCCGCGGGATCACGGTCTGAATGCGATAGGGGCTGGTCTCGAGCCCACCGCCCGCCACGTCCACGACGGAGTAGGGGATGGGACCATCCGGCCCCAAAAGGGTGTGGATGGTCCCTTGGCGGGTGACGACGATCAGGGGGCTTCCTTCGGGCATGTGCGATCCTTATGAGAGAATGGTCTGCACAGCGTATCGGCCTCTGGGGGCGCGCGGGGCGTGAATAGGGCGCTCTGGGAGGGCGCGTTTACGAGGAGGCGTCGGAATCCGAAGACCGCAGCAGCGCCACCCAATCATTTGGGTCGGCGGATCGCTGTCCGGCACGCAGGGCGGTGATGCGTGTCAGCGCCTCCTGGGCCTGAGCCGAGCGCGTGAAATCCGGGTCCGCGAGAATCGCGTCCAAGAGCGCCAGATTGATGGTGTGATCGGCGAACATATACAAGGTGACATCGGCGTCGACCGAGCCGCTGCTGTAACGACGAACCGTGCCATTCAAATGAATCATCCAACTTGTCGCGCGTCCTGCGACCTTGGCTAGCGGGTTCAAGAGGCGCTGCGCGGTTTTGGTTTCGGGGAAAAGGGTATATTCGCCTTTATATTGGAATCCGCCATCAATCTCCGAGAATCCCTCTTTGTACACGGGCTTCTTGACGAGTGTGCTGACGGTACAAACGCATCCTTCCGGAGCCGGGAGCTGAGCACCCTCGAAGATCACGGACTCGATGATATGCGCCAGATGTTCCATGATGTCGCGGAACATCGCAGGCCCCCCTGCCTCGGGACTCGCCTTGATCGTGAAGTCATCGAACACCTCTTTCTGGCCGTCACGTTTAAATGTGTAATTGATGTATTGCAAAATAGGCACGGCATATCCTCCGGATTGGGCATCCTGATAGACTATCAGCGCGTGTCCAGAATGCCCTATTCGGGAAGGAGAGACCTCCTGGCACCGTACGAGCTCGTCGTATCCTGGAGCGAAGCGGATCAGGCCTTTCTGGTGGAAGTGCCGGAACTGCCTGGATGTATGGCGGACGGCAGCACTTATCAGGAAGCGGCGGCGCAGGCCGAACGGGTGATCGCCGAATGGCTGGAGACCGCCCGGGATCTCGGGCGCCAAATCCCTGTGCCGCGCGCCCCATACTGAACTCGTTGGCAAGGCCTCGCGCCTTCGCGCCAGGGCGGAAATCAAGATGAGGCGTCGGAATTCGACAAGTTGCTATAGAGGCCGGAAGAATCCCTCGCGCCCAACCGTACCGCCTTCTCGCAGGGCCTGCAGTCGCGCCAGCGCGCCTTGCGCATCTTCACTCCAGGCAAGATCGGGCTGGCCGATAATCTGTTCGAGCAGGCGCTCATTGGAGACACTCGCCCCAAAGGCGTAGAGGCGAACACCAAGAGAGCGCAGTGCGCGCCGCGAAAAACGCGTCAACGTCAGCGTCAATACTGCGGTCGCCTGGCCGCAAGGACCGGGCGCGACCTGGCCTCGGTAAGTAAATGTGGCGACCCGACCGTCCGGCCCATCGCAGAAATCGCTGTCCTTCTTGCCGTGATCCAGAACCATGATCTCGCTGGCCCCTTGTGTTTGGGCGTACCGCAAAAAAACACCGTCAACAATCGCCTCGAAAGCCTCAAAAACCTCCTTATTCCAGGCCTGTTGCGTGTCCTCGTCTGGCGCCTCCAACACGGTCCCTTCGACGGAAATGCTCGTCAGCGGACCGTTTTCCGTGTCTTTGCCATCAAAGAAGAAGCCCAAACCCCAAATCCGTAAGTGCATGCCAGGCCCTCACCCAAGAAACGGCTAGAATAATCGTCATGTTGCCATTGTATCAGCGTCGAGAAAAATGCAAGTCGGCCCGACATGGGCGTCATAAGCATCAGTATTGGCATACCCATTCTTCCGATCTATACTGAAGCTGTTACCAAGGCCTCGTGCCTTCGCGCCAGCTGAGCGTGTTTAAGAACAGCATAAAATTCACCCGACCGGGGCACTGTCCCGGCGGGCCAGTCCTCCGGTCGTTTTTCGGAGGAAACATGAGTACCGCAGCCGTGAAGATTACGTTCGACACGCACGCGTACGTCCGCACGCTGAAAAACGCGGGCTTTTCCGAGACTCAAGCTGAAGCCTTGAGCGATGGACTCGTAGTGGCCATGACACAAGGTGTCGCGACCCATGACGATATCGTCGCCCTGGACGCCAAAATCAATGGCCTGAAAACCTGGCTTATGGTTCTGACGGGTCTGGTCGCCATGACCAGCCCCTTGGCTGTGCACGTCTTGAAGGCGGTCGGCCTCTTCCATTAAGCAACACAACGGGGCAGCGCGCGCCCGCGCGTTACCCGCTCAATAATATCAGTTGCCGCGCGCCCGTTCGGGCGTCGGCACATCTACCCATAGGGGTCCACTCCCCTATGGGGCTTGGACTCCTTCTCCGAAGGAGAACCCCATGTTCGAACAGAAAGCCCCGGCCACTGTGCCGGTGCAGGGCATCGCTGTGCCTGTTGTCGAGTACAAGGGCCAGCGCGTCGTCACCTTTGCCATGATCGATGCGGTTCACAAGCGGCCGGAAGGAACAGCCAAAAGCCGCTTCTGGGATAACAGATCGCATTTTCTTCATGATGAGGACTTCTATCTTGTTGATTTTGCTCAAAAGAACGTTTTTCGTACTTTTGGAATCGAGGTTCCGTCACGCGGTCTGACCGTCTTGACCGAATCCGGCTATCTGATGCTGGTCAAGAGCTTCACGGACGATCTCGCCTGGGACGTCCAGCGCGCGCTGGTGAAGTGCTACTTTCGCGTGCCCCACATCTCAATGGCCGATGTCGACGCGGTGTTTTCAGACCCCGGTCGTCTCCGTGGCCTCCTGCTGGTGTACACGGAGAAGGTGTTGGCGCTCGAGGAGCAGGTGCGTGAGCAGGCCCCAAAAGTCGCGTTTCACGACGCTGTCGCGGAGGCCGAAAACTCTCAGACCATGCGCGAAGCCGCCAAGGTGCTCGGTACCGGCCAAAACCGGTTATTCGACTTCCTTCGGTCGCACGGCATCCTGATGCGCAACAACATGCCCTATCAACGCTACATCGACGCCGGCTATTTCCGCGTCGTCGAGCGTGTGCACGAAGGGCGCGGCATGCCTATGACGTACACCAAAACCCTGGTCACCGGCAAAGGGCTGGCTTACCTGCAAAAGCAGATGGCCGGTTCGCCTTAGAGGCTTGTGGCCCGCCGACGCCGTTACCGCCCTCGGGCGGCCGGCGAACGCGGCGCCACGCCAAAGCCCACCAAAACGAGAGGATTACCAATGAGCTATTACCACTACTGCACGGCCGAGATCGATGTCTGGAACACGGCGAAAAAAGAGGATCTCTATCCGCTTTTTCGCGACCTCCTGGACTTTTATGGCAAGACGTCATTCGACGAAGAGTCCGCGGTCGACGATATCACGGTTGTTTTGACCAATCGACCCGCCTTACCAGGCGCGCCGACACACTCGAAGCACCGCGACTTGTTCGTCCGCGTCGAGGCGCAGGGCGATGTGTCGAGCGACGTGGAAGACATAGTCAAGACCACCTGCAAGCGCCTGAGCCAATGTAAGCGGCTCGGGTTTGCGCGTGGAGTCTTTATTCTGACCAACGCCGATACCATGCAGAAAACCCGCATTCCCTACGGGCCTACACGCGCGGATCGCCAGTACGCTGTGCTGCGCTCCTGTCTCGACGAGTTCATGACCAACGTCGAAGGCGTTTTGCCCGCCACCAGGCATAAAGCGCTGCACGCCGTTATGGCGGATGTGTGCGCGAAAGCGACGGCGTCCAGCCGCCCGCGGTAGCCGGCGCGCGTCAATCAAAAATCAAGGAGGCGTCATGCCCAAATATGTTGTGAGATACGAGCTCCCTCATCTTCATGTCTGTGAAGTCGGCATCATCGCGGATTCGGAGGAAGAGGCGATAGAGCAAGCAAAACGGCACTTCGATAATGGGTCGTTGTGGGATAACACCCCGGACCGGCCACACCTCTACGACGAGTTCGAGGAAAGGGATAGCGGTTTGGAGTTTACGGCAACCCCCGTGGAGTCGTGGCCAGAAGTGGGCGAATCCGTGAAGGCGCTTCAGAAAAAGGAGGCCGCATTCCAGGCGGCTCGTTTGCTGGTAGCAGCCTACGAGAAGGGCGAAGAGAACGGCGGCTCCGTGGACTGGGAAGACCTGAATGAGGCCTACGAGGCGGCTCTGGCGGCTACCGGAACCAGCGATTTGCCCCAACGGACTGGCGGCAGCGAGCAGGCGACGCGTGAAGGTCAGCAGACCGCAGCGCCGAGCGTGGGCGCAAAATCGCTGTATGCGGACCGCATCCGGGCCTTGGAGCCCCATTACGACCCGCGTCACATCGAGGGCTATATGCGCCTGCAGTATTCGACGCTGGACCACCTCGACGCGGATACGTTCGCGCACGAGGTCGACATAGCCGTCGGATGCATCCAGGAGGAGGGCACCGAGGCTGCGGAACGGAATGCCACAAGCTTCGGGCTCTGACCAAGACCCTTGCGTTTGACGGTCGTCCGATCTAGGATCAGCTGGCAACCATGTTTGCACATGGCGCGCCAGCTGAGCGCGTACAAGAGCAGCATCCAAGAACGGCCTTCGCGCCGCCCCCGCCTGTCGGGCTCAGGGACTCTTTTTGGTTTTCAAAAAGTGGTCCACAGAATCTTCGCCACCTAATCACGTCTTTGTAAAACCCCGCGGGAGATTGTCGCTCCCGTCGGGGCGCTTCTCATCCATCGCCGTGGGGCTCTTCGCATGTCCGTTGATGGCGGACAAAGGAGTCATTATGCCCGTGATGTTGAGCAGAAGGGCGGCCACGGCCGCTGAAGCATTTACGATGACCAAGAGCAGCGCGCGCCGAAAAGACGCTTACGCGGCCTTTTACGACGCCGCGAAACGCGATCCCGAGAAGTTTCGGCAATACGGTGATCGCGCTATGGGTCCAGACGAGCGCCGCGCGTATGACGCGATGTGGTTGCGGCTGACCAAAGAGGGCTTGATGTAGCAGTTCGTTCAGAAAGGGGCGAAAGCCCCTTTCTTGTTTAATTCAGGGCGGGCTTGTGGTAGACGAAGATCACTTCGCCGTTCTTGTTGCGCGCGATGCCGGTCTCCATGTACTCCAGCATCATCATGAGCTCCGGCTCGTGCTGCTCCCAAAAGGCCTCCTCCTCGGCCTCGGTCATCGGCTTGGTGTCCACCGACCCGATGCCGGTAAACAACTTGGCTTTGTTCTCGCTGTCCGTCATGTGCGTATACCTGTTGAGATCATGTATGTGCGATCACGATAGCACAGCCGGGCACGATGCAACATGACACCCATGCCATCCCCAAGAGTGGTTCCGCAAGCCTCCCACCAGGCCTGTTTTGCGGAATCGCTTTTTCCCGTCAGGGCGCGCCAGCTGGGCGTGTTCAAAAACAGCACCAATCCATCCGGCCGACCAAGGCCGGCCCAACCCATAAAGGATGAGACTATGCCTATCCAAAATGCATCCGACGACGCGGTCGTCAAAGTCATCGAAGATGCCGCCAAGGCAGCCTGTGAAGTCCTGCACCAGCAGTTTCCGGGGCATGACGCGGGCGGGATCACGAGCGACTTCCAGGGCACATTGGTCGAAGTGCTGACCCATATGCTGCGGGGACACTCGCTGTTGGACGCCCAGCGCGGCCATACAAGGGTCTTACCCACCCTTATTGCCGCAAACCACGCCGATCGCGTAATCATGGCGCGGGCGCTGTGGCAAAAATTCGATACGCCCATCACAGACGACGACGTCCTGGAAGAGCCGTTCCTGCATTTTCCAGCCGGCACCCACCGGTTTGAGGTGTGGGGCTGGTTTGAAGAGCATTTCGGGATCAACGTCAACGATCTGATGATTATCAATAACTAACCGGCGTTTGACGCCAGGAGGGCAGTATGGAGACCGAGATCGATACGGCCTACCAAAATCAGATCACCTGCCCATATTGTGGGCATGTCTACCAGGATTCCTGTGAGATGACGAGCGGTGGCGACGAAGAGGATGTGGAGGTCGATTGCGAGCAATGTGAGCGGGCATTTCGCGTCACAACGCATATCACCATCCGTTACAGTAGCTTCAAGCTGCCGATTCCCTGAAAAGGAGAAGAGCTATGAAAACAAACCGCACCATCGGGCTCCCGACGGGAGACGGCACGTTCCGCTTCCTGACCCCTGACGCCGCGGTCCGTGAGGCGCTGGCCCATGTTTCGGCCGGCCACTGCGTCCCTGAGTGGTTTGCCTGGCAGCAAGAAGAGGCCATTCGCGCCCTGTGCGCCGAGGTCCGTCCGGACGAGGTCTCCCGGATCCAGGAGGCGGCCATCCGGCATGACCCGGATCTTGCAACATTGCTGCAAGAGGAGCGCGCCACCAAACGCCAGGAATACGCCTGGGAAGCCCTTCAGGAAGCCCGCATGGCTCTCTACGGCGACGAATGTGGTTAACCCAAAGGAGTTCAGTTTATGAACGAGAAATATTATTTGATTACCGTCTATGGGGATGTCGAGCCTGTCTTGAGTGATCCCTGCGACACGTCAGACGAGGTCTTGGCGCTGGCCCGAGAACATCGGACCGAAGACGACGGGCAAGACGACGGCCTATTTATCCTGAGTATTGACGCCAACCGCACGCCCCGTATCGAGGCGTTCTCAGGCGGTGATTTCGAGGAGTAAATCCTAAGGGCGTCCGGTCACACCGGCGCCCGATTTGTCCTTCGCAACCCACGCCAATACGGAGACGAAAACCATGAACACAAAACACTATCTGCTTATCGTATGCGGGCAGGTCGAACCGAACCTGACTGGACCAATGGATACCAAAGAGAAAGTCCTGAACATGGCCCGCGAACATTGGGCCGTCGACAACGGACACGAAGACGGGATGTTTAGCTTGTACATCGACGAAGACGGCGAGCTTCATGCCGAGGCCTTCCTCAATACGGATTTCGAGGAGTAGCCATCAGGGTGTCCGGTACTACCGGACACCTGCTTTTTACCAAACCGAGACGGTTTGGCCGTGCCTGCCACAATGCAGGACAACGGCCAAGCGGTTTCCAGGCCCTTGGGCACGCGCCAGCTGGGCGTGTTTGAAAAACAGCAACGAGGAGGAATTCATGAAAGACAAAATCGCGATTGGTCATTGGGATTGCCGTGACTATCTCGGTGACGGCAGCGGCCAGGATGTGCGCTACCTCTCCGAAATCCAGGATGATCGCGTCCGTTGCGGGCGTGTAACGCTCTCGCTGACCCCGGAGTCGGGGCACACCGACGACATTGTCGATGTCTTGACGGAAATCGCCACGGTCCCAGGAGAGTCGTATTCGGCGCCGCATATTGTCATCCAGTGCGGAAATACCATCGTCGCGGACCTGTATCAAACGGGACCCAATACGATGCGAGATTTTACCAAAGAAAAGGAGGTCGCATGAGCGATCTGTGGTTTCAAAAACGCGACGGCACTATCGTGCCGTTCGATGACGAGCGCATTGCGGCCGCCATTGCCCGGGCCGCGAACGCCGCCGGGTATGACCAAGCCAATGCCAAAGCGTGCAGCGAGGAAACGACCGCGCGCGTCATAGCCGACTTGTCAACCAGTGTGCCCGCTGAAATCGAGGCCATCCAGGATCGGGTGGAGATCGCCCTGATGCAGGGCCGGCATTATCACGTGGCGCAGTGCTATACGCGCTATCGGCATCAAAGGACAACCGCGCGCGCCGATAATCATACGGCCGTCGCGGTGGCCGCCACGGTCGATGAATATCTCGAGCGGAGCGATTGGCGGGTTCAGGCCAATGCCAACCAGGGCTATTCCTTGGGCGGGCTAATCTTGAACACGTCCGGCAAGGTGATCGCCAATTACTGGCTGAATCGCATCTATGCCCGTGAAGCCGGTGAGGCCCATCGGAGCGGCGCGATTCACATCCACGACTTGGACATGCTGTCCGGATACTGCGCCGGCTGGTCGCTGCGCATGCTGTTGGCCGAAGGGTTCAACGGCGTGCCTGGCAAAGTCGAGGCCGGCGCTCCCAAGCATATGTCAAGCGCAATAGGGCAGATCGTGAACTTCCTGGGCGCACTGCAGAACGAATGGGCGGGCGCGCAGGCGTTCAGCTCGTTCGACACCTATATGGCGCCTTACATCCGCAAGGACGGGCTCTCCTACGCGGAGGTCCGCCAGTATATTCAGGAGCTGATCTTCAACCTGAACGTACCCTCGCGGTGGGGAACCCAGACGCCGTTTACGAACCTCACGTTCGACTGGACGTGCCCGGAAGACCTGTGCGAACAGCATCCGGTCATCGGCGGCGAGGAAATGACGTTTACCTATGGTGATCTCGCGACTGAGATGGCGATGGTGAACCAGGCCTACATCGAAGTCATGATGCAGGGCGATGCCAAGGGCCGGGTCTTCACCTTCCCGATTCCGACGTACAACATCACGCCGGACTTTGATTGGGATGGCGAAAACACCGAGCGCCTGTTCGAGATGACGGCCAAATACGGCTTGCCGTATTTTCAGAACTTTGTCAACTCGGACATGAAGCCCAACATGATCCGGTCGATGTGCTGCCGGCTCCAGCTGGACCTGCGCGAGCTCTTGAAGCGCGGCAATGGGCTGTTCGGTTCCGCTGAGCAGACCGGGTCCATCGGAGTCGTCACCATCAACGCCGCGCGGCTCGGTTATGAGCACCGCGGCGACGAAGAGGCGCTGATGGCACGGCTGGATACGCTCTGTGCCATTGGGCGGGACGCGCTGGAAGTGAAGCGCAAGACCATCCAGCGGTTCATGGACAACGGCCTCTACCCCTATACCAAG
>JAJYPQ010000600.1 GCA_021795255.1 Pseudomonadota bacterium | reverse complement strand
GCTCCTGATCAATATCGTAGCGGCCGTGCTCTCGGCGGCGAAGAAGGATGTGCATAGCGACATCGAACATGGAGAGCCGATCGACCTCATGTAGGGTACGGCCAAAGACCGAAGGGGCGAGACTATCGTGGTCTCGCCCCCTTTTTTGTGGGGCAGATTCTCGATACAGAAAGCGGGGCGCACCCGCTCCGTCAACCTTCCTCGGGGCTTGTTTCTCGCTACCAAACGGACTTAGGTGACGGTGGGTGAGGCTGCGCGGACCTAGCCTGCGGCTTGCATCGGGATGGTGTGGCTGCTGCGGATGATCTTGTTATTCTCGTCTACGTAGATCAAGCGCGGCTTCATGGTCGCCAACTCGCGCTCGTCATACACCCCAAAGGCACAAATAATAATAAGGTCGGCCACCTGGGCCTTATGGGCGGCGGCGCCATTGACCGAGATAAGCCCGGACGCGGGCTCGCCACGGATCGCGTAGGTACTGAAGCGCTCGCCGTTGCGCACATTGAACACGTCGATGCGCTCGTACTCGCGTATCCCCGCCGCCTCGAGCAGCAAGGCATCGATGGCCACCGAACCCTCGTAGTCGATCTCGACGCGGGTCACGTGTACGCGGTGCAACTTGGCATGGAGTAAGGTTCTTTGCATCACCCTATTATCCCGGTTTACGGGACGACTGCAAATTCCCGCCATCGGCGCGCAAAGGCCGACTAAACTCCTGATTGTCGATAAGACGCGTACCCTGGAGGCGCGCGGCCGCCAGAATGACCAAGTCTTGGTCTTCGGGCGTTGGGATAGCAAGGTCGAAGGCGCGCCGGATGGCGACGTAATCCGGCACAAAGCCGAGACTAGCGAGCCGATCATGGCATGTCTTTTCGACCTCGGAGGGGCTTACGCCGGAACGGACCAAGCCCACCCCGGCGCTCAAAGTGGCGTAAAGCCCCGAGGCCTTTTGGCATCCCTCGGGGCTCAGGTACTGGTTGCGGGTACTTAAGGCAAGGCCGTCTGTCGTCCGCACCGTCTCCATCCCCACGACCTCGACTGTGAGCCCAAGGTCTACCACCATGCGTTCGATAATGCGCCACTGCTGGTAATCCTTTTTCCCGAAATAGGCCGCGCGCGGACGCACGAGCCCAAAAAGCCGCGCAACCACGGTCGTCACCCCCTCAAAATGGCCGGGACGGTATCGCCCGCACAAGTCCTCGGAGAGCCGCGGCACGCGGACCTGCGTCTGCTGGGCCCGACCGTGGGGATAGACCTCGGCATCGCTCGGGAGGAACAGGGCATCGACGCCTGCGTCTTCGAGCTTCTTGGCATCGGCCGCCTCGGTCCGCGGATAGGCCCCGAAGTCCTCCTGGGGCCCGAACTGGAGCGGGTTCACGTAGATGCTTGCGACCACGACGTGGTGCCGCGTGCGGGCCTTGGCGAAGAGCGCCAGATGCCCCTCGTGCAAACCGCCCATCGTTGGCACAAAACCGACGTCGTCAGGACAAGCGCTACGCCACTGCGAAAGCGCCTGCGCCGTGCGCACGATCTTCACCCGGAATAACTCTCATCAGGCGTCGGAAAACTGCCATCCCGCACCGCCTGTGCGTAGGCGCGGAAGGCCTCGGGGATACTCCCATGGCGGGCCAAAAAATCGCGTACGAATCGCGGGCGATGGCCACCCAAACCCAGGGCATCATGCATCACCAACACCTGGCCGTCGCATGACGGCCCGGCCCCGATACCGATCGTGGGAATGGCAATACTCTGGCTGATATCGGCCGCGAGGGCTGCTGGAATCGCCTCCAGGAGCAAGGCCCCGGCCCCGGCCTCGGCCAATTCTTGGGCATAGGCCTTCAGTTGCGCCCCCTGCGACCCGCGTCCCTGCACCTTATAGCCCCCCAGGGTATTCACGAATTGGGGGGTAAGCCCGATATGCCCGCACACCGGGATGCCACGGGCGCAGAGGTAGGCCACGTTTTCGGTCAATACCCCCGCCCCCTCGACCTTCACCATGTGGGCCCCGGCCTGCATCAAGGCGCCCGCGCACTCCAGGGCCCGGGCCGCGGGGCCCTGGAACGTCAGAAACGGCATATCGGCCATGAGCAGCGCGTGCGTCACCCCACGCGCGACGCATTGGGTGTGGTAGACCATATCGGCCTGGGTCACCGGCAATGTGCTCTTTTGCCCTTGCACGACCATGCCCAGCGAATCGCCGACCAAAATCACGTCCATGCCGGCCTCATCCATGGCGCGCGCAAAGGTCGCGTCGTAAGCGGTCATGGCCGCGATCTTACGGCCTTCCTTCTTCATGGCCATAAGCTCCGGCACCGTAAGCATAGGACCAAAAGAGGCGTTCATGCGCCGAGTCCCGAGGGCAGAGGATTAAAGAAGTGGCGGCCGTTGTGGATGCGACGCATGTAGTCGATCAGAGACGCAAGATCCTCGTCGCTCTCCACAAAATTGGCCTCGGCCGCATTTACCATGAGCAAGGGCGAGTCTTGGTAACGATGAAAAAAGTCGGTATAGGCGTCCCCCAACTCGGCTAGGTATTCGCGGTCGAGGCGTTCATAAGACCGTCCCCGATGACGGATGCGATCGATCAACACGTCCACGGGGGCTTGCAAGAAAATCACGAGATCGGGGGTCCTTGCATGCGTCACGAGGCCCGCTGCGATTTGCTCATAGAGTCGCCATTCGTCGTCGTCCAGGGTGATGCGGGCAAAGAC
>JAJYPQ010000086.1 GCA_021795255.1 Pseudomonadota bacterium | reverse complement strand
CGCGGCGATAGGTGATGCCGGCAATGATAAGAGCGCCGAGGATCATCACCAACAAAAACGTCCCAACCAGGATCGGGTTCTGATAGGGGATTTGCTTTAAGGAGAGCCGTCCTAAAAACGGGCTCCACGGGCCGGGGACATGGACCAGCATAAAAACACTCCTTCTGCGCTTACTTCACCAGTTTGACCTTCATCGGCTTTGTCATCTTCTCGGTCATTCTGAGCGGAGTGCGATAGACCTTACCGGCCAGGACCTCCTCTATGACGTGATCAAACAATCCCTTTTGGACATCGGAGAAATAGCGCGGCTTTTCAGCTAGGTTGATGGTCGGCTGGGCCAGACGGGAGAAAGTCGCATTCGTGAGATGGGCGGAGCCGGCCTTGACCCGGGCAACCCAATCGCGGAAGCGGCTTTTGGTCATAACTTGGGTCTTAAATCCCATCCACGAAAACCCTCCCCCGCTAAAATCAGCGGAAAAGCCGTGATAGAATCCCGTTCTTCCGGCGATCATCCCCTGCTTGGTCCGCATCCCCGGCATGACATCAATCTCGCCTACGAGCTCAGGAATAAAAAAGTCGTTGACGACGGTCGCCGAGGTGAGGCGAAAGTGAATGGGCGTGTGAACGGGCACGACCAAGCTATCGACCGTTGCCAGCCCTTGCTGTGGGTAGATAAAGACCCATTGCCAGTCGGTTGTGATCACATCCACCGGGATCGGCCGAACCGCGGCCCCCACGGGACTGACCGTGTCGATGGTCCCTGGGTCGGCGCGCCGCGCAAAGGCCTCGCGCACCGCCTTTCGGTGGGCTACGGCACGCTTGACCGCCAAGGGGTTATAGGGATTTGTCGCCAACACGCCTGTGACCGAGAAGTAAGATAAAAAACCCACAATTATCAGGGGGACCCCCCACACGAGAAGTTCAATGATCTTCGACGCTGAAAACGTCGGATCGTAGGCGCGCTTGGTACGCGTGCGTCGATAGCGCCACAGAAACAGCACGACAAGACCACCGGCCACCGCCACGACACCGCCCATGATTGAGACATCTAAGAGGGTGGTATGCCATTCGGATGTCGCCACCGCGCCTTGGGGATGAAAGAGCCAAAAGCCATTGCCGGCGCACCCTGACAATAACCCTAAGGGCGCTAGAAGAAGCCCTCGGCCTATGCCTTGCTGCCACGATCTCATGCATTACTCCCAGAGCCTGCCATCAGGGACCATTGTATGAAACTTTTGGCGCCAACCTATCGGGCTTTTGCATGAGAGCCGCGTACCGTATTGTCGTCTTTCTACACGGCAAGCTGGATGCGAAACGCGGCTTGATGAGTGCGCGCCATGGCTCTCAGCACTCATGTGTCTCCCTAGAATGGTTTCGGACAGAAGAGCTGCTAGCGCACCCGCCTTTCTCTGCACCGCACCGATTCGCTGGCCCAAGGCTAGCGCGCCCCGAGTTCGGCGCACGCAGCGCCGACGATTCTTATCTCGCACCGGCCAAGAACAATCGAAAATGAGCGCTACATCTCACAGCCGACGCCTGTCACCCTTTGGTCGCCCGCCTAGGCCCGCGGGCGCATCGAATTAAGGTCTCTCCGTTGTTTTCGCAGATCATGTCGCAGGAAGCATGCTTACCTAGCGTTTGCGAATCGTGAACCCCTGCTCTTTAAGAGCCCTTCACGTTCTTACTGCCATAGGGGCCGTTTGCGGCCAACGTCATCCAAACGGGCAGATACCGTAACTTCCGCGGCCGGCTTACCGTCCGGTCCCAAGGACTGACCACTTCGCGCCGCACTCGTGCTAAAGTTGAGCCTTGCCACGATAGAAGACGGGGTCCCGCTATGGCGACAGCGCCTCACTACGACATCATTGTGATCGGCAGCGGTCCCGGCGGGGCGTCGCTCGCGCAGAAGCTTGCATCGCGTAAGCGCCATGTTTTACTACTAGAACAAGGCGACTATTTGCGTCGCTCTCCCGAGAACTGGGACGCCAAGGCGGTTTTTGTCGACGGCAAATATCAGGTCAAAGACACCTGGTATGGGCGCGACGGCCGTACCTTTCATCCTGGATTGCACGAGTTCGTCGGCGGCAACTCCAAGGTCTATGGGGCGGCCTTATTTCGTCTCCGCGAACGCGATTTCGAGGAAATCGTCTACCCAGATGGCGTATCGCCTGCATGGCCCCTAAACTATGCCGCTTTTGCGCCCTACTACACCGAGGCCGAGCACCTCTTTCATGTCCACGGACAACGCGGTGAGGACCCCACAGAACCGCCGACCAGCGACCCTTATCCCTTTCCGCCAGTTCGGCACGAGCCCGACATTGAGGCCTTGAACCAGGGCCTGCGCGCGGCGGGCCTTCACCCCTTCCACCTCCCGCTGGGTATTCTTCTCGACGAGCAGGATGGTGAGGTGACGCCCACCAGCCCCTGCATCCGGTGCGACGCCTTCGACGGCTTCCCGTGTCCTCTCAACGGCAAAGCGGATGCCCAGGTCGTTTGTGTCGATCCTGCCCGCGCCGCTTTCCCCGATCATTTCACGTTGCTTACGGGGGCCTATGTATCGCGCCTCGAGACCGATGTCTCGGGGCGCACGGTCAAAAGCGTGCACGTAACGCGTCGCGGTAAAGAAGAGTGCTACTCGGCAGATATTGTGGTCGTGGCCTGCGGCGCGCTATCGAGCGCCTTATTGTTTTTGCGTTCCGCAAACGACAAGCATCCCCAGGGTTTGGCGAATAGTTCGGGCCAAGTCGGGCGCAATTATATTCGTCATAATCAATCGGTCCTCATGGGGCTCCTGAAAAAACCGACAGACACGGTCTTTCAGAAGACGCTCGCGGTCAGCGACTATTATTTTGGCGCCCCAGACTGGGACTATCCGCTCGGACTCATTCAGCTTCTGGCCCGATCTCACCCCGAGCAGATTCAGGGTGAAACACTGCCCGACTGGCTGGACTGGCTTCCGGCTATGCCGTTTGACGCAGTCGCTCGCCACTCGCTCAGCTTTTGGCTTTCAAGCGAGGATTTGCCACGCCCGGAAAACCGCATCATCTACGATGGGAAAAAGGTGGTGCTCGACCTTAATGAAAACAACCCCGAGCCCCACCGCCGCTTACGCCAGAAGTTGAAGGAGATCTTGGACACTATAGGGGCGCACCCGCTTCTCATGGAAAGAAAATTGTACTTGGGTAAAAATATTCCCATTGGCGGAACCGCCCATCAGGCCGGGACGCTCCGTTTTGGAACCAATGCCACTTCATCCGTTCTCGATGTCGACTGCCGCGCCCACGATCTCGACAATCTGT
The DNA here is from genome assembly GCA_021795255.1 of Pseudomonadota bacterium. The sequence goes on along the minus strand of JAJYPQ010000086.1, from coordinate 8,544 downwards.
ATGTCGCCGACGCCAGCTTTTTTCCCTCCATAGGCTCCGTCAACCCCACGCTCACGATCGTAGCGAACGCCTTACGCATCGCCGATCAGATCAATGCCCGCCTAAGCTAGGGGGACAGACCATACCACTCCTGAGAGGACCTTACCTGTGACCTGGAACCTACTTGCCATACCGCTTCTTGCCCGCATTAGCCTCGTCATCCTTTTTCCTTTCAGCGGGCTTGATAAAATAGTCCATTGGGACGATGCCATGAAGCAGGCCGACTCCTCGTTTTTGCGCGGCGGCGCACTTTTGCTTATCGCAGCCATCGCCATCGAATTCGTGACACCGATCTGTATCGTCGTGGCGTGGCACGGTCGACTTGCCGCCTTTGTGCTTGCACTTTTTTGTGTAGTGACCGCCATACTGTACCACCCGTTTTGGAAGTTTCCGGGGTTCTGGTCGGGTAACAATATCGCCGGGCGCAATCACTTTTGGGATTTTTTAAAGAACTTCGGTCTGGTCGGGGGCCTTCTGCTCGTCATAGCCGGAGGGACCTTGGTCCCAGCGTCGACGATCCTGAGGCACCCGCTGTCGGCGGAGCCCTTTGCCGCATCACCCAAAACGCCTGTCTCGCATCGCCAGAACCCATAACAAGGGAGGGAAGCCTATGGAACCCCTAGAACCCAAAGTCACCGTATCGGGTCGTCCTGAACACGCGCCAACCGCGGTGCCGCCTCAGGTGGGTTATTGGCATATCTGGACCGATGAGGCGGGTGTAAGTCACCAGACTCGCTGCGCGCTTCAAGCCTTCTCGCTCAAAGGGATCGGAGGCGCGGCTCCGCAGTGGAATGACCCACAGGACAAAAGCGCGGCTACCGTCGTATTCACGGTGCAGCCAGTCGGTTGGGTCGGGGAATGGCACGAAAACCCGGCACCTCAATGGATTGTCCCTTTATCCGGCTTCTGGTGGGTGGAGTCCATGGACGGAACGCGCATCGAAATGGGCCCTGGCGAACTCTCTTTGGGCGAGGATCAAAACTGCGTCAAGGACTCCCACGGTCGCACAGGCCACCGGTCGGGAACGATAGGCACGGAGCCCGCCGTCTTGATGACGGTGCGCCTCCATGTGCCGCCTGTCCGTCACCCTTGCCACAGCCGCTGATATGAGCATGGAAGCCTTTGAGATTGTCGATCCTGTATTTAAGTCCTTCGTGCTCCCCAATGCCGCCCTCGAAACACTGGCCGAGGGCTGCCGGTGGCTCGAAGGACCGGTCTGGTTCGGCGATCACGCGTGTCTGCTCTTTAGCGATCTTCCCAATGACCGCGTGTTGCGTTGGTCGGAATCCGGCGGCGTATCGGTTTTCCAAACGCCCGCAGGTTTTGCAAACGGACATACCCGCGACCGAGAAGGCCGGCTCATCACGTGCTCACATCAGCACCGCAATGTGACCCGCATGGAGTTTGACGGCCGGGTCACCGTGCTCGCAGACCATTATCAAGGCCGGCGCTTGAACGCCCCGAACGATGTGATTGTCAAACGCGATGGTTCGATTTGGTTCACTGATCCCCTGTACGGTATTAGCACCGATTATGAGGGTGGGAAGCAGGAGTCCGAACGGCCGCCGGCTGTATACCGCCTCGATCCCAAAAGCGGTGAGCTAAGCCTCGTGGCGGACGACTTTGAAGGACCTAACGGCCTGTGTTTTTCCCCGGACGAACAGCGTCTTTATATCGTCGAAACGGGTCAACAATTCGCCACCCATCCGGTTCGGCACATCCGCGAGTTTTCAGTATCCCCGGACGGCCGACGCCTTCTGCAGGGCCGCGTCTTTCATGAGGTGAGCCCCGGATCGGCAGACGGCATCCGGTGCGACGAAGACGGCAACATCTGGACGAGTGCCGGCGATGGAGTCCATTGCCTCAACGTTGCCGGTGCCTTGCTCGGAAAAATCCGTACACCGGCGCCAGTCTCAAACCTCACGTTCGGCGGTCGTTACCTAAGCCGTCTTTTCTTGTGCGCCTCGCACACGCTTTACGCTTTGTACGTCAACCGCCGGGGGGTCCCGTTTCCATGACCGAGACGCGCGGGTTTCGCGTCACGCGACTGGCGCGCATAGCCTTGAACGTCATAGACCTTGAGCGCAGCGCTCGCTTTTATCGCGAGGCCCTAGGCTTTGTCGAAAGGCCTGCGGCAAAGCCCATCGATGCCGGCCACCATGTCCTGCCAGGCGGCCCGTTTCGCTCCCTTTTCCTGACCCTCGGCGAACAGTGCTTGGAGCTGACCCAATTTGAGCGTGGGAGCCGGCCGTACCCAAATGCAAGCCAAGCCAATGACCTCTGGTTTCAACATTTCGCCATCGTCACCCATGACATAGGGGCCGCTTACTTGCGCCTCTCGGGATTCGGGGCTTCCCCCATTACGACTGAGGGCCCCCAAACCCTTCCGGCCGCAAGCGGCGGCGTTGTCGCCTATAAATTCCGTGACCCAGACGGCCACCCACTTGAACTCCTCCAGTTTCCTAGCCCCGCAATCGTAGGTAGTCGCGATCTGGCCCTCAACACCGGCATCGACCACACCGCCTTCAGCATCCGTGATAACGACGCCAGCATCGCGTTTTACCACCGGGTTCTCGGTCTAGCGCTGGTCGCGGCCCAAGAGAACAGCGGCCCGACCCAGGACCGTCTCGACGGCCTGCCACAGGTAGCCGTCCAAGTCACGGCACTGGCGGCCGCCCACAAGACCCCCCATATCGAGCTATTGGGCTACAAGACGCCCCGTGGGCGGCCGCGGCCAAGCCCAGCACTCGTAAACGACGTGGCGGCAAGCCGGACCGTCTTTTGCGTAGACAAACTTTCACACCTCCGGACTTCACTCTCCACGCATCGCGCCCACAGTCAGGCCTTGACACCTGAACTTGCAAGTGATTCTGATCGCATCGCCCTGGTCTCCGATCCGGATGGTCATCTCCTCCTATTTGAGCAGGCCTAAAAGCCTTTTGTGAGCATCCTCGTAAGCTGGGGCCAAGCGGGGCGGCCGGCAGATGCGCAGCTTTCCCTATCAATCAATCTTTACAGTGTCATGATCTGTCGTTTACGATGACGCACAGACCCCTAGAGAACACCCTATGCACGCCTGGCAAACGCGCCTGATATGCGCATTCATGGCCATAGCCTGCCCAGGATCGGTGTATGCGAAGACCCGCCTGCTGGTGGCTTACGCCGGGTCCATGGGGGCGGTCATGGATCAAGACCTGGGGCCGGCCTTTTGCCGATCGCATCGGTGCACTTACGAGGGTCAGGGCCAAGGCGCCTACGGCTTGGCCCATCGCCTCGTAGCGCACGCCCTTACGACCGATGTCTTTATCTCCATCACCGCCGGCCCCTACAAAATCCTGAGACACGCGGGCCTCGCCGCACAAGCCTTTCCCGTGGCCAGTACCCAAATGGTCATAGCCTACAGTCCTAAGGGTCGCTACGCGCCGCTTTTTGCGCGCGCGGCAGATGGTCAAGTGCCGTGGTATCAGGTACTCATGAAGCCCGGCGTGACGTTTGGGCGCACCGACCCAACAACCGATCCTCAGGGTCAAAACATCGTCTTCACCCTGCAGTTGGCCGAACGGTACTACCATAAGCCAGACCTTGCGCGAATGATCCTCGGGCGCATCAGAAATCCCCGCCAAATCTTTACCGAACCGTCATTACTCGCGCGCCTGCAGGCGGGCGAACTCGCCGCCTCCTCGAGCTATCTGAGCGCGGTCCGCTCCCTACACCTGCCCTACCTAAGCTTGCCCCCGGAAATCAATCTGAGCGATCCGCGATTCGCCCAGTCGTGGTATCGGCGAGCGCACATGAGCCTCGTCGTCCACGGCCAAAAGCGTCTATTCCGGCCCGAGGCCTTAGTGTTCTACGCGACCGTCTTGCGCGATGCGCCGCATCCGAGGCTCGGCCGCGCCTTCGTGCGCTTTTTGCAGTCGGCACGTGCGCAACGGATGTTGCACGCTATGGGTTACGATCGTCCGCGCGGCCCGCCTCTTTCATAGGGTCACGCGCAGCGCCTTCCGAAAACTCCCGGCCTACTGCGACGGGACGCTGGTCGGGATCACTCGCTTCGCATGAGCCGCTGCCATGAAGCAGCCCGATCGTATGGTATTATGGCGCTCTTTTGGTGAGAGCAACCGCCACCATGCCGTCTCTACTGACGCTGTTTGAAAAGATCGTAAATTGGGTTCTCGGGCTTATGCTTGTTTTTCTTTTGCTCGGGATCATTGTAGGCGTAGTCCATCTTTTCCTGAGTCTTGGCTATCTCGTAACCCGCGGACATATTACATCCCAGTACCTGGAACTCGTCGGCCACGTTCTGACACTTTTTGTTTTGATCGAACTGTCGCGATCCCTGGTCCATTATTTCACGGTTCATCGCCTACGCATGACGTATATTGTGGATGCGGCCCTGGTGTTTGTGCTAAGAGATGTCATGATTGCGTTATTCGAAAAGACGATCCCCACGTCGTCCATCTACGCCCTAAGCGTCCTTATATTCGTTCTTGGAGCCCTGCGCATCGCCTCTGTCCTCGTCTTCCAACGCGAAAAGCAAGGTCCTTTAGCCGGACCTGGGTAAAGGATGTGTTCCGGTGACACCGCATTAGGTTTGTATTCGTGCCCAACGGGTCCAGACGAGGCCTTTTCATAAGACGCCGAACGGGGACAAAAGACCAAGGGATAACGAGCCCGCTCTCGGGGCAGCGCTTAAGCGCAAGTAACGAGTTCCGGCCCCTGCACATCGGCCCAGCTGCGTCTCAGTTCAGGGAGAGGACAACCGAGCTCCACTTCCAAGCGCGTCAGTTCATCCGTGTATATTTGTTGCAAAAACAAAACTGCGCGCGCGTCCATGGGCGGCTTCGGGGCCTCCTTCTGCATCCAATGCTCCCAGACATAGACGCCAACGCTTCGCGGAATCACGCGTTCGCCGAGGAAGCGACTGATGGGATGCCCGGCCAAGCGTCGGGCCCATGGCCCTTTAGGCTGTAAATAGCGATTCTGGGCCTCGCTGGTATCGATGGCCTCCATGGCCCGCTCGTCGATACCCAGAAACCGTGCAATCTTCAGAAAAACCCCGCGCGCGTTCTTTTTTAGGTCCTCCAACAACAAGACCAAAACTCGGTCGCTGCCGAACGTGGCGCGATAGCGGCGGATCTGGTCCGTATAAAGCCCGAGCTCCCCATAGAGCTGCGAGACGCCCCAACCCTTATCCGGGCGCTCCCAGTCGGCGCGCAGCGCCTCATAGAACGGCAGGTGGACCGCCCCTTCCGAATAGTCCATAAGATATTGGGCGTAGGCCCGCTCAATCGGATCGCGCAAAATCACAATGATACGCGCCTCGGGGGCTACGGCGGCGATCCGCGCCGGCGCCTTAGGACACCAGAGATAGGAGGGGCTTGCGTCCCCGCGCCAAGGCCATGCGCCAGCCCTTTCATAGAGACGCAAATAGCTCTTTTCATCGCCCACAAACGTAATCAAATGGCGCTGTTCGGGGGACGGCCTCGGTTGCGAAAAAAAATGCGGCTCCTTCATCTCCGGAAAAAACACCGCCGGATGCTGACGAAGATACGCGTACAAAGACGTGGTCCCACTTTTTACAGCGCCCACCACGAAAAGATTGGGCCATAGTGCGCTTGCCATCCCGCCTCCCCATTACCATTCTGGTCCCCCTGGTCTCGAGGGGCCAAAAAACGCCCGCACCGGCTATTTTAACAAAGGGAAAGCCAGGCTCGCTATCCGTCGAAAAAAGGGCGCTTAGGCCGGCTCGCCTTTCAAGGGCCGACCGCCGCCCCGGGTCCGCATCCAGACCAGCAACACCGGCAAGGACACGCCGACTTGGCGGATACGGCGGATAAGCGATACCGCAAGCGCAACTTCGGCCGAAAGCCCTGCTGCGGCCCCAACCGCCACCAAGCCCCCCTCTTGAACGCCGAGTGCACCCGGCACAATGAAGGCGGCACTCTGCAAGGCCTGGATAAGAACCTCTAACATAACGACCAAGCGCAAGCTAACGGGCTCATGTAAAAGCCGCAAGATCACCCAAAACTCGCCCGCACCTCCAAGCATGCTGAGGCCTTGCCAAAAGGCGCAACGCAGCAGCGCCGGGCCCCTTGTGTACAAGGTGCGGAGAGCATCATCGACCGCTTCGCCATCGAGGAGAGGGGCGGAAAGCGGCCCGGTCAAGCGCCTTATGAGGGGCTGCAAGCGGGAAAAGGGCGCGGACCGCACTTGCACCAAAACAAAGAGCAGCACAACCGGAAACGCGACTGCTAGACCGATCAGCAGACTATGCGAAAGCGCCGGATCGCCGATATAAGAGGCCAGCAGACCCAGACCGACGAGAGTCATCGCCATTTGCACAAAGAGCGTCACCGTCGTCTCTACTACGACACTCGCAATCGCAAACGGCAGACTCACCCCGCGCCTCGCCAAAAGATGGGGCGCCATCACTTCGCCCCCGACACGAGCCACTGGCAATAAGGTGTTAATGGCATTACGGACGAAGGCGGCCCAGGTCAAAAGCCCTAAGGACACAGGCGCCGTTTTGGGGAAGAGATCGCGCCATCCCTGGGCGTTAAGCGCCATCACCAAGAGGCGTATCGGCAACAACCACAAAAGACCGAATCCAGCGAGCCCAACCAAAGCCGCTATGCGACCCGGACCGTTGTCAACAATGAGGGTCGCGGCGGCGGCCAGACCAAGAACGCCTGTGACCACCGTAAGCAAACGTAAGAGCATGCGGCGGCTAAACGGTCGTCTCAGGCCCCGGATCAAATCCACAACACCCCCTTGTCGTTTGCTCAGAAGCGACCTTAAGCGCAGCGCTCCCGTCTAACCGGCCCGCATGTGCCTAAACAGCCTAGCGGCACATTCATGCGAGAGGACCTGCCAGACCCTCAGCAAGGGTCCTCAAAGTGCGACGCGCGCGACGAAAGTGACGCGCGAGACGCCACAGCTCACGCCATGACTCAAGATGCAGACCCAAGGCCGACAAGAGTACGGGAAGTCGCACTCGACCCCAGTCATCGACAGCCCCGGACAACGCCCGCGGCAAAGGCGCATCCGCTGGGTCCACCACCGCACGGAACGCCAGGAAGGGGACCCCCTGTTCAGCCGCGACACGCGCCACATCCGCGCTTTCCATATCGAGACCTAGCGCGCCGCATTGCCCATAAAGGCGTCTCTTTTCCTCTACCGTCGTTACCAGGTGCGGCACCGAAAGAAGCGCGCCGCATTGCGCCCCGGCTGTGGGCCCACCCGCCGTACCGACCGTCAGCAAGTCACTTGTCGCGTAAGACGCGCCATCCAAGGTGAGTATCCGGTTGGCGACGATGAGAGTGCCCGGGGTAAGCCCGGGGGCAAGGCCCGCGCAGGTACCCCAACTCACCAAACCGCGCGCCCCCAGGGCCAGCAACTGTCGCGCCATATCTCGCGCCCGCGCCCCGCCCATACCCGATACACCCACGCAACGTCCGGCGTCGAGGACCAGAAAAGCACCGGGGGGAGGAGCATGGCGGCAAAGTGTACTGGCCTCGTCGCGGAGTGCCGCTACAAATCCGTATCCGTCTAGCGGGCCCGACAATTGCGGTAGCTCGCCAACGCCCACAACGGAAAATATTTCGAGTAGCCGTGATACTTCAAGTAAAACACCCGCGGGAACCCGGGGGCCGTAAACTCATCGTCGGTCCATAGCCCGTCCGGATCCTGACAGCTCAAAAGAAACTCAATGCCGCGTGCCACGACCTTGCTATCGCACTCGCCCGCAGCCAGCAAACCGAGAATTGCCCATGCCGTCTGAAAGGCCGTGCTACGGGTCGCCTGGCCAGCGAGCGAGGGCTCGTGATAGCTGTCGTTAGTCTCGCCCCAACCGCCATCGGGCCTCTGGATCTGAGCAAGCCACGCCACGGCCCTACGGATGCACGGGTCGTCCGGCGCGAGACCCGCGGCCTTCAGACCGATCAAGACCGACCACGTCCCATAGATGTAGTTCGTTCCCCAACGACCAAACCACGCCCCGTCATCCTCTTGCTCAGCGCGCAGATAGTCGATGGCCGAAGCCATGACCCCGCGATAGCGGTCATCGCTTCGGGCGCAGGCCAGTAGTGTCACGCACCGGGCGGTCACGTCGCTCGAGGGCGGGTCCAGTAAGGCCCCGTGGTCGGCAAACGGAATTTCATTCAGGTAATAGTGGGTATTGTCGGCGTCAAAAGACCCGAATCCGCCATTCTCCGACTGCATACCAGCGACCCACTCGGCAGCCCGCGCTATAGCATAGGTAAACGTTTCATCGCCAAAATCCTCCATGGCCCAGGCCACTACGCTCGTATCGTCGAGATCGGGATAATGACTATTCTCAAACTGAAAGGGCCAACCGCCGCCAGGAAGATCAGGCTTGCCCTCCCGCCAATCGCCAGGCTGGTCCAAAAGCTGGCGCTCCCGCATCCAAGACAAGGCCCGAAAAACCGGAGGTCTCGTGCCCTCTCGATCAGCCGCTTGCAGGGCCAGGCACGCAAGTCCTGTATC
>JAJYPQ010000085.1 GCA_021795255.1 Pseudomonadota bacterium | reverse complement strand
CAGCTCCGTCTAAGAAATCGGCGAGTTCGGCGACGATGTCGGCAAATCGCGGCTTATCTTCGAGCATGGCCCTCGTGATGCCATGAACCTCCACCGCCGCGGCGTCGATATCGCGCTCCGGATTCAAATATTGATGGTACGTCCTCCCGGTCAAACGGCGATTAACGAGTTCGATGGCACCTATTTCGATGATTCTGTGTCCCTCGGCCGGTTCCAAGCCCGTCGTTTCGGTATCGAGCACAATTTGCCGTCCCATATCATTCCCCATCGCTAACGCTTATCCTGCAACAATCGGTCGATCGCCTCGTTAGCCAATCGATCGGCCCGTTCATTTCCGGGGTCCCCGGAATGGCCCTTCACCCAGCGCCAATTGATCGTATGGACCGCCGCCGCTTCGTCCAGTTGCTGCCAAAGATCCACATTGGCGACTGGCTTTCGTCCCGCGGTCAGCCAACCGCGGCGCTTCCACTGCGCAAGCCACTCGGTAATACCGCGCCGCAGATACTGCGAGTCCGTGACGAGATCGACCTCGCATGGCCGCTTAAGAGCGCGCAGCGCTGCGATGGCGGCCCATAATTCCATACGATTATTGGTAGTGAGTCGTTCGGCGCCGCTCAAGACCCGTTCATGCTCCCCGGTCCTCAAGACCGCGCCCCAGCCGCCCGGACCGGGATTCCCCCGGCAGGCCCCGTCGGTATAGATCAAGACCCTAGCCATAACGGGCCCCCGCGGTTTGCGAAAGCGCTCGAACGCGCGAGCGACGCAGGGCCGGCGTAATCGGCGTAAGACCCGGGGTCCGCTTCTTCGCCACCACGACGTAGACGGCCGCGGCCAGGGGCCACCAGCGGTCACCGATATGCTCGAGGAAAAACAGGCGATCCATGAGGCCTTGACGACCAAGCGGCGGACGATAATACAACATACTGCCGTGCGTCAGCTCAAAATCAAGTAACGAGAGCCAGTCCTTCAGACGCCGCACCCCAATCCAGTCTGCGGACCACGGTAAACGGGTGCGCGAACCCGAGATAAGACGACGTAGCCCCCATAGGCTAAAGGGATTGAATCCGACCACGACCACATAGCCCTCGGGGACCAACACCCGGTGCGCCTCGCGTAGCAGTTGATGCGGATCCCTGGACATATCGAGGGTGTGCGGCAACAACACGACCTGTACCGACTTTCCGTCGAGAGGAAGGGCCTCGGGCATCGCTTGCAGGCATTGTCCTGACGGCGCGGTCCCTTGAGAATCCACCACGACGTGAACCGCAGTTGGGCTGGACTCCAACAGATCGCGGCGACCAAACCAACCTAATTGGACGGCAAAGGTTCCGGGCAACGGCGCCAAGACCTCGCGTAGCCTATGGGCCTCGAGGGCCTGTAGGGATTCCCCCAACGGTCCTTCAAGCCATTCAGCTAAGCGGTCGGCCTGCACGACCAACCCTTCGTCCATTGACTCACTCATCCCCTGCCCCCACACTTGCGCCCATGGACGATGTCATAGCAGTCCAGGCCTTTCGCGATAACTATATCTGGCTCGTTCCCGGATCGAAACCCGGTTGTGTCGCCATCGTCGATCCGGGAGATGCCGATCCGGTGCTGGCGGCGCTCGCCCAGCGCCGCCTGTCGCCCACTCTCATCCTGTGCACCCACCACCACCACGATCATACAGGAGGCATTGAAGCCCTGACGCGCCGGTTCGCCATACCAGTATATGGACCGGCAGCGGAATCGATAGCCGGGGTCACGCACCCGGTAGGGGACGGGGACACCATCGACATCGGCGGAAGTGAGCCCTACAGGGTACTCGCCGTTCCCGGCCACACCCGCGGCCATGTGGCCTACGTTGGTGAGGGACGAGTATTCTGCGGCGACACCCTCTTCGTTGCCGGCTGCGGCCGTCTTTTCGAGGGAACGCCCCACCAACTCCATGCCTCCCTTACGGCGCTTGCCGCCCTTCCCCCCGACACCCGCGTCTACTGCGGTCACGAATATACGCTCGCGAATCTGGCCTTTGCGCGGCTCGTCGAACCGAACAACGAGGACATACTCGCCTTTGTGCGCCGCTCAAAACGTCTTCTCGCGGCCGGTCGGCCGACCATACCCAGTACTATTGCCGATGAACGGCGCATCAACCCCTTCTTACGCAGCTCCGTCCCTGCAGTCCGCGCCGCAGCCTCCCTAGCCGCCGCCCGAAAGTCCGATACGGACGCGACCGTATTCGCTACACTACGGCGCTGGAAGGATGATTTCAAAGGATAAACATCGTTGACGCAGAGCCCGGCAGAACCTATAGTTCTGGCGTATAACCATGAAATTCCCACATGACAACGGTATCGGTTAGAATTCTGCGGCTCACAAGCCTCGTTGCCCTGCTCACGGGCCTGGCCGGTTGCGCAAGCCTTCCCACGGGGGCTGCGGGGTCTTGGGTGGCCCCCTCCGCAAGGCACTCAAAGGCCGCCCAGGGGACGGCCCAGGCCGCCGCGCTCGCGGCCCCGAAGACGGTCAAGGTCGGAAAATGCCCAGTCGCGATAGTCTCCGGCATTCAGCGCCGCGCTTCCGTCTATGTAAGCGACAAGAAATATACGAATCTCTGGGACCGCATTCGCGCCGGCTTTCGTCTCCCGCCTATGGAAGGGCCGCGCGTGGCGCGCTACGAGGAGTGGTTCGCCAATAACCCCCAGTATGTTGACCGCATGCTACAACGCGCAAACCTTTATCTCTATCAGATCGTTCAGGACGTACAAAAGCGCAACATGCCGACGGAGATCGCCCTGCTTCCCGCGATCGAAAGCGCTTACTCCCCCGTCGCCTATTCCCGTTCCGCGGCCATCGGCTTGTGGCAATTCGAGCCGGCGACCGGTCGCTTGTGGGGCCTCAAATCGAATTGGTGGTACAACGGCGAACGCGACATCATCGCCTCGACGAACGCGGCCTTAGATTTCCTTCAATCCCTCCATAAACAGTTTCATAGTTGGAACCTCGCCCTGGCCGCCTACAACGCGGGCCAAGGAACGGTCGAAGAGGCCATCGCCCACAATGAGGCACTTGGGCTTGGCACCCATTACCGCGACCTCAGGCTCCCGGCCCAAACGGAACACTATGTCCCTAAGCTCATGGCCTTCGTCAATATCGTCCGGGACCCCTCCAAATACGGCTTGACGCTGCGCGCCATCCCTAATAGCCCCTACTTCGTCCGCGTTAACACCGGTTCCCAGATCGATCTCAGCGTGATTGCCCGCCTCGCCAACATGTCCTTAAAGCAGCTCTATGCCATTAATCCCGGCTTCACGCAGTGGGCAACGGCACCCAATGGTCCGCATACCATTCTGGTGCCAGTCGCTACCAAGGCCGCCCTGCTTGAGGGCTTAAGTCAGCTTCCACCCCAAGACCGCATGCAGTGGGCCCGTCATGTGGTCGAACCGGGCGACACCTTATACCGCATCTCGCGGGAGTATGGCGTCAGCATCGCCTCCATCAGATCGACCAACCGCATATACGGAAACCTGCTCCGGGTTGGCCAAAGTCTGCTGATCCCCATGGCCGGTCGCCGTTTGGTGGTAAAGCGCGGTACTCAGGGCCGCCCTCAGGTAGCGCTCGCCCGAAACCAGCGCCGCATCAAGATCATCCACCGCGTGCGCCCGGGCGATACGCTTTGGAGTATCGCGGCTCGTTACCGCGTCTACGTAAGCCAGCTCGAACGCTGGAACGTCTTGAACAGCCATGGCGTTTTGAGGCTCGGACAGCGCATACTGATCTGGGCCTCCCCCGCCATGCTGCCCGCCGCTATGGCCAAAGCACGCATTTCCGAATAGAGTTTCACTACGCACAAGCACCAGGGCCCTCGACTATCACGGGATAGTCGAGTTTGTCGTTTTTAATGGGAGACACGATCACCATGGGATTTCTGACGGGTAAGCGAGCCCTTGTCTTTGGGGCCTTGAACGAACGCTCCATCGCCTGGGGAATCGCACAGGCCATGCACGCGCAAGGAGCGGAAATCGCCTACACCTACCAGAACGAGAAACTCCTCAGTCGGGTGCAGGGTCTCGCGCAAATGACCGATAGCCAGATCGTTCTGCCCTGCGATGTGAGCCGCGATAGCGACATAAGCTCGCTCTTCGAGGCCCTCGCCAAGGCATGGCCTGACGGCTTTGATACGCTTATCCACTCGATTGCCTACGCCCCGCGGGAGCAACTCGAGGGCGACTACATCGACGCTGTCACTCGAGCCGGCTTTCTCGAAGCCCACGATATCAGCTCCTATAGCTTCGCAGCCCTCGCGAAGGCCGCGCGCCCGGCGATTGTCCCGCGCAAGGGATCTCTTCTAACGCTCTCCTATCTGGGTGCCGTCAGGGTAGTGCCCCACTACAACGTCATGGGTCTTGCCAAGGCGAGCCTGGAGGCCAATGTGCGCTATCTCGCCCAAAGCCTGGGACCCCTGGGGGTCCGGGTAAATGGAATATCCGCCGGTCCCATCAAAACCTTGGCGGCGGCAGGCATTAGTGATTTTAGAAAGATGCTCGATTACTACGAGCGCAACGCTCCGCTACGCCGAGGCGTCACCATAGAAGAGGTCGGTAATGCCGCGGCCTTCCTATCGTCAGACCTCGCGTCGGGTATTACGGGAGAAATTCTCTACGTCGATTCCGGGTATCATATGGTGGCGATGGGTGATGGCTAGCGAGATTCCCGGGGAGCGATTGCCAAGCTAGAGCCCCTCCCTGGACGCTGCCTTAGGGAGCGAGGTGGCAAAAAACCGGCCGCAAACGAAAACGGGCCGAGCCCAACCGGGCGCGACCCTCGCATCCGACAAGATCCTGCTCTAAGCCCTTATAAGGCACCCGCATGGATATGAATATGAGCCTTCTCGCGTAGACTCTTTATGTAGGCGAGATAGGTTTCCACGCCGACATCGTTCGTAAACGACTGCTCGAGCTTTACGAAGCGAGGGCCGGTCGGATTTACCTGCCCCATGATCACCTTGCGCACGACAAACACCGCCAAACGCCCGCCGCCCAGTCGGGCCACGCCGGGCTGCGGATAGCGGCCGGGTGGCCGGGTGCTATAGACCGCCTTTACCAGGGCGCGAGGAAGGCCGGTCGCCCCTAAGGCGAAGGCTGCCGGGGCCGTCACGACCAAACCCATCTGATGCGCCACCGCCGCAAGCGACGCACCCTTCTGCAACTCTCGGAGCAGGAGGGTCTCTTTGCGTTTTACGAGAGCCGCGGCCCGTTCGCGCCTTATGCGTTTAATGATCATTGGGCGCGCCATCGCTAAAGGTTCGGTGCGCGCGGTCTTTCGAGCCACCACATGGGCTACCAAGGTGGCGTCCTCGCCTAGCGGAATCGCGTGGGTGTTGCGGCGCCCGGCCAATACCTTAGGCGCAAAGACCGCCTTCACCACCTGCGGCAAAGCGGCGATGCCGTGCCCGCCGGTACGCCCGAACCACCCGCTTTCATGAAGGGTCAAGCCGAGCTTATGGGCCGCAGGCCCGAGACTGTGCGGGTGCTCGAAGGCGGCGTTGCGCAACCGCTCCGACAAATGATAGAGCCGCTTGCGGGCTCGTGACTGCATGACCATACGGACTAATTGGCTTCGGACGGCCGCGAACGGAACGACCTTCGCCGGACGCACCGCCATGACCTCGAGAAGGTGCACACCCGACTGCCCCACCACCGGAGCGCTCACGTGATCGAGAGGTAAGGCAAAGGCCGCCTTCCCGACCGGCTTCGACAACTCGGACTGGGTCACGTAGCCCAGGCTGCCGCCCGCGGCCGCCGAACTCGTATCCTCGGAATAGCGTTTGGCAAGCAACCCAAAGTGCGCTCCATGCTGTATCTCGCTGCGGATAGTCTCAAGCTTGGACTTGGCCTGGGCGATTTGCGCAGCCGTCGGGTGGAGCGGCAAAGCGATCATAATATGGCGCACGAGACGCTGGGCCGGCTGGGTAAAGTCTTGGATGTGGCTCTGATAGGCCCTTTGCAGCGCCCTCATGCCGATCTTTGCGTGCATGTGGCGCATAACCGCCTGCGGAGACAACAGCACATAGGCGATCCGTATCTTTTGCGGCAACCTGAAATCCTGGGAATGGGCGGCGTAGTACTGCTGGACATCCGTAGACGTGACCCGAATCGTCTTTTCGAAGGGACGAGGAGAAAGCACGACATAGGCAATCGATCGCTTCTGTCCTAGTAAAGCGGCGGCCTGCTGTAACTCCGGGGTGGGCACAAAAGCGCTCGCCAACAGCCCCACCTTGACCTGATTGAGTAGGGTCAAATCCCGCACCTGACGCTCGAAGCGGGATACCGTAAAACCTTCACCCGCCAATACAGCCCGATAGCGCGTCAGGCTGAAATGCCCTTTCACGCGAAACGCCGGGATCTGTCGAATTTCCTCGGCAAGCGTGGTTTGGTTCGTGGCGTATCCCGACTTGCGCGCGTTTCTCAGCAATAAGGTCTTATTGATGAGCCCCTCGAGGACCGCCTTCTTGAACCTCTGGCTGCTCAAGACCGCCGGGTTCAAAGACTTGCCGAAGGCCCTTTCGAACGCCACACGTTGACGCGCCAGAGCGATCTGAAAGGCGGGCTCCGTGATGCGCAGCCCGCGGCCACGCGCCACATAGACGGTCGAACCGCCACCGAAATAGGAGCTAACACCCCACAACACGAAGGGAACGACGAGGACTACGAGCAGAGCCGCGCCCATCAGGCCCTGGGTCTTTTCACGCAACGCGTTTAGCATATCGAACCGACAGGCCTCCGTTTAGCACCTGTCCTCACAAAATGGCGGAGTGGACGGGACTCGAACCCGCGACCCCCGGCGTGACAGGCCGGTATTCTAACCAACTGAACTACCACTCCAAAACCGGTGTTTGGTGGGTGCTGAGGGGTTCGAACCCCCGACATTCGCCTTGTAAGGGCGACGCTCTACCAACTGAGCTAAGCACCCGACTTCGGCTACCTTTCCCCACCGAAGGGCCGCTAATTTACGGCATCCTTGAGGCCTTTGCCAGCCTTGAAGCGCGGGTTCCGCGAAGCGGCGATATCGATGGTCTCCCCCGTACGCGGGTTTCGGCCACTACGAGCCGCTCGCTCCCCAACCGAAAAGGTTCCGAAACCCACCAGATTGATGGTCTCCCCCGCGCGGAGCGCCTGGGTGATACTGTCGAACACCGCATCGACCGCTCGCGCCGCCGAAGCCTTGTTCAGATCCGCGCGCTCCGCCACCTTCTCGATCAGTTCAGATTTATTCACCTAGTGCCCCCCTTCCCAATGGTTTCAAAAGCCAGTTTCCGTCCTGCCAGCCTCGCGGTAGAGAGCTCTTATACAAGCCCCCCCTACCGCTGTCAAGGTAAAGACCCTAGTGGGTCGTAATGAGCTTGGACTCGGGAGGCTCCGCCTCGCGGGGCTTTCCCCCTTCGGCGGCCTCAGGCGCAGGCTTTGGTATGTGCTCCAAAGCCACCTCCAGGACTTGATCGATCCATCGCAACGGTTTGATATCCAGAGAATCTCGGATATTTTTGGGTATCTCCACCAAATCCTTCTCGTTCTCTTCCGGAATGATCACGGTCTTGATACCCCCACGATGGGCGGCCAACAACTTTTCCTTCAAGCCCCCGATCGGCAGCACCTCGCCACGCAAGGTAATCTCGCCAGTCATGGCGACGTCGGCCCGGACCGGAATGGAGGTTAATACCGAAACCATGGCCGTACACATGCCAATACCGGCGCTTGGCCCGTCTTTAGGCGTTGCGCCCTCCGGCACATGGAGATGGAAATCATGCTTCTGATAGAAGTCCTCGGGAATTCCGAGCGAGGCGGCGCGCGAACGGACCACGCTCATGGCCGCCTGGATCGACTCCTGCATGACATCGCCGAGTTTCCCGGTGATGGTCAATTTGCCCTTTCCCGGCAAGAGCGCGCTCTCTATAGTGAGCAGCTCTCCGCCCACTTCGGTCCAGGCAAGCCCCGTGACCTGGCCCACCTGATTCTTCTGCTCGGCCATCCCGTAACGGAAGTGCCGTACCCCTAGATATTTATCGAGGTTTTTCGCACTGACGGCCAAATGATCGCGCTTTTTGTTCAATAAGAGCTCGCGGGCGACCTTACGCGATATCTTCGCGATCTCCCGCTCCAGGTTACGCACGCCCGCCTCTCTTGTGTAATAGCGCACGATGTCGCGGATAGCCGACTCGGAGAGCTGCAGCTCCCCCTCCTTTAAGCCGTTGTTTTGCTTCTGCTTTGCGACAAGATAGCGCATCGCGATATTGATCTTCTCGTCTTCCGTATAACCCGAGAGCCGAATAACCTCCATCCGGTCGAGAAGGGGCCCCGGGATATTGAGGCTGTTCGAGGTAGCGATGAACATCACGTCCGAGAGATCGTAATCGACCTCCAGATAGTGGTCATTGAAGGCGTGGTTCTGTTCCGGATCCAATACCTCAAGAAGCGCCGAGGAGGGATCGCCACGAAAATCCATAGCCATCTTGTCGACTTCGTCCAACATAAAGAGCGGATTGCGGGTCTTCGCCTTGGCCATGTTCTGGATGATCTTGCCGGGCAAGGACCCAATGTAGGTGCGCCTGTGGCCGCGGATTTCGGCTTCGTCGCGCACCCCCCCAAGCGACATCCGTATAAATTTCCGGTTGGTGGCCCGCGCTATCGACTGGCCGAGCGAGGTCTTGCCGACACCCGGGGGCCCGACGAGGCACAAGATAGGCCCCTTCAGCTTATTCACCCGCTGCTGAACGGCTAAATACTCGATGATGCGCTCTTTAACCTTATCAAGACCGTAATGATCCGCCTCCAGTATCCGTTCCGCTTCGGCCAAATCTTTTTGAATCTTGCTGCGCTTCTTCCACGGCACGGCCACAAGCCAATCGATGTAATTGCGCACAACGGTAGCCTCAGCGGCCATGGGCGACATCATCTTCAGCTTATTGAGCTCGGCAATCGCCTTCTCGCGCGCCTCCTTCGGCATCCCGGCCTTCTTGATCTTTTGAGCCAGCTCCTCGGTCTCGCTCGGAGCATCCTCGAGATCTCCTAGTTCCTTTTGAATGGCCTTCATCTGCTCATTCAAATAGTACTCGCGCTGACTCTTCTCCATCTGCCGCTTCACGCGTCCGCGAATGCGTTTCTCGACTTGCAGCAAGTCGATCTCGGATTCCATTACGCCCAAAATGTGTTCCAGGCGGTCCCGGACGTTCAGCATTTCCAGTATTTGCTGCTTCTCGTCGATCTTGAGACTCAAATGCGCAGTCACCGTGTCCGCCAGGCGCCCCGGGTCGTCGATCCCCGCAAGCGACGTCAGAATCTCCGGGGGGATTTTCATGTTCAGTTTGACGTACTGGTCAAACTCGTTCAGGACCGAGCGCATAAGGGCCTCGCCCTCTTTATCATCTAGCCCCTCCGTCTCCAACCGACGGATCTCGGCCGAGAACGATTCGTCCGTCTCCACGAAGCGCTCGACCTGCGCCCGCTGGTCGCCTTCAACCAGGACTTTGACGGTTCCGTCGGGCAGCTTCAGAAGCTGGAGGATATTGGCCACTGTACCGATGGCGTGGATGCCCTCGGGGGCCGGGTCATCGTCGGACGCGCTCTTCTGCGCCACCAACATGATCTGCTTACCGCCCTCCATGGCGCGCTCAAGGGCCTTGATAGACTTCTTCCGGCCCACGAAGAGCGGAATCACCATATGCGGAAACACGACGACATCCCGGAGCGGCAGCACGGGTATCGCTGAGGAGTCAGGCACTTCCGGTAACAAACGCGGTTCTTCAGTCATGAGTGCCCCTTGTAACGGCCCTTAAGGCCGATGTGGGGCCCCGGGCCGAAACGACCCAAGGCCTGCTACGGTGTAATTGGGCCCACGCGGCCTTAAAATCAAGACCCAGACACAGCCGGCTGGAGCGCGAGGTCCGGCGGGAACCGTACGACGGCCCTAAGGACGCGTAGAAGCCCGCTTCGGACTTCCTTGATCCTCGTGGTCGGCGTAAATCAGAAGCGGCTTACTGGTATCGGCAATGACCCCCTCGTCGATCACCACCTTCTTGACGTTTTCCAGGGACGGTAGGTCGAACATGATCTCGAGCAACACATGCTCGAGAATGGAGCGCAAACCACGCGCGCCCGTCTTGCGATCCATGGCCCGACGCGCGACCCGCACCAAGGCGTCGTCCCGAACCTCCAAATCCACCCCTTCCAACTTGAGCAGCTTCTGGTACTGCTTTATGAGGGCGTTTTTCGGTTCGGTGAGGATCTGGATCAGCGCCGCCTCATCCAGTTCGTCCAGGACCGCAGTCACCGGCAAACGGCCCACGAACTCGGGGATGAGCCCGAACTTGATGAGATCCTCTGGCTCGACGCCACGGAACACGTCGCTCGCGCGCCGATTGACCACGCGGCTCTTGATTTCGGCGTTGAACCCGATCCCGCTCTTTTCGGAGCGGTCCTGAATGATCTTTTCGAGGCCCGAAAAGGCCCCGCCACATATGAAAAGGATGTTACGGGTATCGACCTGCAAAAACTCCTGCTGCGGGTGTTTCCGGCCGCCCTGCGGCGGCACCGACGCCACCGTACCCTCGATCAACTTCAAGAGCGCCTGTTGCACGCCCTCTCCAGAGACGTCCCGGGTGATGGAAGGGTTCTCCGACTTACGCGAAATCTTGTCGATCTCGTCGATATAGACGATGCCGGTCTGCGCCTTCTCCACGTCGTAATCGCATTTCTGGAGAAGCTTTTGGATAATGTTCTCGACGTCTTCCCCCACATAACCGGCCTCGGTCAAGGTGGTGGCATCGGCGATGGTGAAGGGCACGTTCAAAAGCCGCGCCAGCGTTTCCGCAAGCAGCGTCTTTCCCGAGCCCGTAGGCCCTATGAGTAGGATGTTGCTCTTCGAGAGCTCGACATCCCCGATCTTTTCCTGATGCTCGATCCGTTTGTAGTGATTGTAGACCGCCACCGCCAAGACCTTCTTCGCGGTCGACTGCCCAATCACATACTCGTCCAAAATCTGTTTGATTTCGCGTGGCTTCGGAAACTTGTTGCGAGCGAGCCCGATATCTGTCTCTTCCTGAACTTCCTCGCGGATAATATCGTTACAGAGCTCTACGCACTCGTCGCAGACGAACACCGAGGGGCCCGCAATCAGCTTGCGGACTTCATGCTGACTCTTACCGCAAAAAGAGCAGTACAAAAGCTTCTCGCCCTTACCATCATGCTTATCATCTGCCATCGCTGAACCTCACTCAATGGATCCTGCCCGGGCTTATGGGCGACGATCCTAACCTCCAGTCTAGCATATCCCCCTATTTACGCTTGTCGATCACGGAGTCAATCAGACCGTAAGCGACCGCTTCCGAGCCTTCCATAAAATTGTCCCGTTCCGTGTCGTGCTCGATCCGTTTCACGTCTTGGCCGGTGTGTTTGACCAAGATTTGGTTTAATCGTTCGCGAACACGCAGGATCTCTCGTGCATGTATGTCGATATCCGTTGCCTGCCCCTGAAAGCCGCCCGACGGCTGATGGACCATCATCCGCGAGTGCGGAAGGCTGTAGCGCTTCCCCTTAGCCCCGCCCGCAAGAATCAATGCCCCCATACTGGCCGCCTGGCCGATACAGACCGTGCTGACGTCGGGCTTGATGAATTGCATGGTGTCGTAGATGGCAAGCCCCGCCGTAACCGCCCCTCCGGGAGAATTGATATATATGTGAATATCCTTATCCGGGTTTTCCGACTCCAAAAAGAGCAGCTGAGCCACCACGAGGTTCGCCATGTGGTCCTCGACGGGACCCACGAGGAAAATGACGCGTTCCTTCAACATCCGCGAATAGATATCGTAGGCGC